>DMQT01000314.1:904-8018 GCA_003455595.1 Betaproteobacteria bacterium | reverse complement strand
ATCGTCACCGGCTGCCTGGGCGCCAAGGGCGACGTGGTGCGGCTGGCCCACCCCAGCGTGCTGGCGGTGACCGGCCCGCACGCCACTGAAGCGGTGATGCAGGCGGTGCACTTGCATCTGCCCAAGCCGCACGACCCCTACCTCGATCTGGTGCCGCCACAGGGCGTGCGCCTGACGCCGGATCACTACGCGTATCTGAAAATTTCCGAGGGCTGTAACCACCGCTGCACCTTCTGCATCATCCCGTCGATGCGCGGCGATCTGGTCAGCCGCCCGATTGGCGACGTGATGCAGGAAGCGGAAAATCTGGTCAACGCCGGGGTAAAAGAACTGCTGGTGATTTCGCAGGACACCAGTGCTTACGGCGTGGATGTGAAATACCGCACCGGTTTCTGGAATGGCCGTCCGATCANNGATGATGGCGGCGGGCAAAATCCTGCCGTACCTCGACATTCCGTTCCAGCACGCCAGCCCGAAAGTGCTCAAGGCCATGAAACGTCCCGCCGCCGCCGAGAACACGCTGGCGCGCATCAAGGCGTGGCGCGCCATTTGCCCGGAACTGGTGATCCGCAGCACCTTCATCGCCGGTTTCCCGGGCGAGACCGAGGAAGATTTCCAGATGCTGCTGGACTTCATCGAGGAAGCGCAGCTCGATCGCGTCGGCTGCTTCACCTATTCCGCAGTTGAAGGTGCGCGCGCCAATGCGCTCGAAGGCCACGTGCCGGAAGAGGTCAAGGAAGAACGCCGCGCGCGCCTGATGGAGCTGCAGTCCGACATCAGTGCGGATCGTTTGGCAGCCCGCGTCGGTCAGGTGATGACCGTGCTGGTAGACGAAATCGAAGAGGAAGGCGCAATTGCGCGATCCTACGCCGACGCACCGGAAATAGACGGCGTGGTGGTGATCGAAAACACCGCCGGACTGGTGGTTGGTGAGTTCGCCAAGGTGCGTATCACCGACAGTGGCGAGCACGATTTGTGGGGCGAGGTGGTTTAGGGTTGAGCATGCACACCTTCCTCTGGCACGACTACGAAACCTTCGGCATCAGCGCGCGCAGCGACCGTCCGGCGCAGTTTGCGGCGATTCGCACCGATGCCGGGCTGAACGAAATCGGCGATCCGCTGATGCTGTATTGCCAGCCCGCGCCTGACTATTTGCCTGATCCGCAATCGTGTCTGATTACCGGCATTACGCCGCAGCTGTGCCTGGAACGCGGCGTGCCTGAGCACCAGTTTGCCAGCACCATCGAGCAGGCGTTCAGCCAGCCCGGCACCATCGGCGTGGGTTACAACACGATCCGCTTCGACGACGAATTCACGCGTTTTTTGCTGTGGCGCAACTTGCTCGACCCCTATGCGCGCGAATGGCAAAACGAGTGCGGACGTTGGGACGTGCTCGATCTGGTGCGCACCGCTTTTGCGCTAAGGCCGGAGGGTATCGTCTGGCCCACCAATGAGCAGGGGCGGGTGAGTTTCAAACTGGAACACCTGAGCGCCGCCAATGGTCTGACGCACGACGCCGCGCACGATGCGCTGTCCGATGTGCGCGCCACCGTGGCGCTGGCGCGATTGATACGCCAGCAGCAGCCGCGCCTGTTCGAGTTTTGTTTGAGCCTGCATAAAAAAGACAAAGTTGCCGAGCAGGTCAGCCTGCACGCGCCGCGTCCGTTCCTGCACATCACCGGGCAGATTCCGGTCGAGCGCGGCTGCCTGATGGTGGCGTGGCCGCTGGCGCAGCACCCCACCAATAAAAACGAAGTCATCGTGTGGGATCTGGCCTACGACCCGGTGGAATTGTTCAGCCTCGACGCCGCCACCATCCGCACGCGCCTGTTCACCAGGGCCGACGCGCTGCCCGAGGGCGTGAGCCGCCTGCCGCTCAAGACCATCCACCTCAACAAATCGCCGGTGGTCATCAACAATCTGAAAACGCTGAGCCCGGAACGCGCCGCACACTGGGCGGTCGATATGGACGCCATCGAGCGTCACGCCGCGCAGTGTGCCGCCGCGCCCGATATGCGCGCGATCTGGCAAGCCGTGTTCGAGCGCCCGGCTGCCGCTGCGGGTGACGTTGACGCCGACCTGTACGGCGGTTTCGTCGGCAATAATGACCGCCGCACGCTCAACCGCCTGCGCGGCCTGCCGCCCGAGAAACTGGCCGGCACCCGGCCAAACTTTGAAGATGCGCGTCTGGAAGAACTGCTGTTTCGCTACCGCGCGCGCAATTTTCCGGCTTCATTAAATCCGCTCGAAGCGCAGCAATGGCAGGCGCATTGTGCTGCGCGGCTGTATGACGGCGCCGATGGCGCACGCACACTCGAGGCGCTGTTCAACCAGATCGACGAATTGGCCGAAACCACGGATGAACGCGGCGAAGCCGTGCTCGGCGCGCTGTACGAATACGCCGAAGCCATCGCGCCGGCGCACGTCACGCCATGACTGACGCTATCCGTCTTGCCAAACACGTGGCGCAGATGCTGGGCTGCTCGCGTCGCGAAGCCGAGCTGTACATCGAAGGCGGCTGGGTCAGCGTCGATGGGCAAGTGGTGGAAGAGCCGCAGTTTCGCGTTGCCGATCAAAGCGTGCTGCTGCACCCCGACGCCAGCCTGCAGCAAGCCGAGCCGGTTACCCTGCTGTGGCACAAACCGGACGGGCAGGACGCCAGCCTAGCTGCCGCGTTGCCCTTGTTGAACGCCGACACCCATGCGGCCGATGACGCCGCCGGTATTCACTTGCTGAGACGCCATTTCGCCCACCAAACCGCGCCCACGCCTTTGGAAACCAGTGCCAGCGGGCTGGTGGTGTTCACCCAGGATGAACGCATCGCGCGCAAACTGGTGCAGGACGCCGCGCTGATCGAGCATGAAATCATCGTCGAAGTCAGTGGCGAGATCGCCCCCGGCGGCCTCAAGCTGCTCAATCACGGCCTCGCCATCAACGGTCGCGTGCTGCCGCCCATCAAGGTGAGCTGGCAGAATGAAACCCGCCTGCGCTTTGCCATCAAGGCCATGCAACCGAACCAGATCGCGCAGATGTGTACACGCGTCGGGCTGAGNNGTCTTCCGCTTTACATTTAGTCTGCATGAACTTTACTGATCAAAAACAATATGGATATCGCAGACAAGTTGATTCTTAAGCTCGTAGACTCACAAGCGCCGCACATTGCAGTTGCTGCTTCTGAGCAGCTTGGTTTGTCTCGCCAAACTGTCGCGACAAGGTTGCGACGAATGGCGGACATGGGGTTGATTGCAGCTCAAGGCCAAGGACGCGGGCGACACTATAAATTGTTACCGATTTTGTCAGTGGGGAAGACCTATGCACGCGAGGGTCTGGATGAGTTTCGGGTGTGGCAACAGGATGTTGCGCCGTTATTAGCAGACCTTCCTGAAAATGTAATTGATAACTGGCGCTATGGTGTCACAGAGATGGTGAACAACGCCGTTGATCACTCTGAAGGCAGTGAGGTCGTATTGCGGATACAAAGAACGGCGCTCGCTACGACGATCAGTGTGTCTGATAACGGAGAGGGTATATTTCACCGCATTCAACGTCTGCTTGGTTTGTATGACCCTCGTGAAGCGATCCTCGAATTGGCAAAAGGAAAATTAACCACCGATCCGGATCGGCATAGTGGCGAAGGGGTATTTTTTACGTCGCGGGTGTTCGACCATTTTTCAATCCTATCTAGAAACCTGTTTTTTTCACATGATGCTGTAACCGATGATTGGCTGATTGATGGTGAAAACGACTCGCCAGGATCAATGGTCAAGATGGAATTGGCTAATGATAGTCAGCGAACGATAAAAGAAGTATTTGACAGCTTTGCACTGCCAGACGAATTTACTTTTGCCAAAACAATCGTGCCGGTTCGGCTTGCCCAGCATGAAGGCGAAAAGCTTGTTTCTCGTTCTCAAGCGAAGCGCCTAACCATGCGCTTCGAGAAGTTCAAGACCGTGATTCTTGATTTTGTGGATGTGGAGGAAATCGGCCAGGCATTCGCAGATGAAGTATTTAGGGTATTCAAAAACGCGAACCCAGGCGTTGAGATGATTCCGCTACACATGACGCCAGCGGTACAGAATATGGTGAGTCGCGCACAAGCAGCACGCTGAAATAAATTTTTGTGTCGGATTTGATCTGGCCCCGCGACTACAGGCAACGGTTTTAGCTGTGTTCATTGAAGCCAATCGCGATATGCGAGCCGTCGCAAAACGGTTTGTTTTTGGATGCGCCGCAGCGGCACAAGGTCACGCGGTTGCGGACTTCGTATTCAAATCCGTCGGCGCCAACCACCTGTACCCCGCCGCGCAGCCAGATCGGTCCCAGGCAATGCTCTGCGGGGTCTTCGATCAGGGCAATCGACGCCTCAAACTTCGGCTCAACCGCTATGCCGGTTTGCTTGTCCCACGCCACCAGTCGGCCGGACGGGCAATCGCAGGTCTGGCGCACGAAATTGGCATGGGTTGCCGGGTCGTCGGTTGCGTTGACCTGTTTCCACACCTGGCCGTTGGGGTCGCAAAAGCGCGCGGCGGCGCACAGGCTCTCGGCGTCGGTTAATGTCATGGTTGCACCCTCGAACACCTTGGCCTGTTCACGATACGGCTTGCGGCTGGCGGTTTCGCTGCCGTCAAAGCCGATCTTTGCATGCGTGCCGTCGCAAAACGGTTTGTTTGCGCTGTGTCCGCAGCGGCACAAGGCATATTCCGCCTGGGGCGGATAGTCCCTGCCCGCCTGCCATTGGACGGATTCGCCCTGCGCATTGACGCCGATGCTGGCGGTGCCGAGCGGCAAGCCGCCTGACACCAGATAGGGGCCGTTTGCGGTGATCTGGACTTTTGCGTTTGGGGCGGCAGGCTTGCTCATGGGTAATCTCCGATGGTGGCGAATAATAAAAAAAAGCCTCAGCGCGCGTTGCCCCGGCGCAGCAGCGCCTGTTCGACAAAACCTGATTCGCAGGCGTGGCACGGCGATACGTAGTAATACGGTGCACCACGTGCCTTGCCCAGTATCACCGGCATGGTCTCTGTTCTCTTGTAGCGGCCGACTATTTTCGCGCCGCGCCTGGGCTCGGCCAGCACGATGAGGCTGAACAGGGTAGCGAGGAAAGATAGGCGCAGCATGGCAGTCTCCAGCGTGGGCATGCCTGTTTTATAGCAGGCTCTGCTGCGTGCGCTAGCCGGGCCTGGTTTGTCGCGTGGCTGCCGATCAGTTGCACCGCGCGTTGCACCACGGGGATGAGGCTATGCGAGTGATCCGGGTGGGTGAGGTTGGGTTGAACAGGCGGATTTCCCGATAGCGAGGGCACTAAGCTGTGGTGCTGCGCCAGTGTCACATCCGCTAGCGTGGCGATTTAAAGCGGCACCCGCAGACAGACACTGCACGCCAGCTGCGCCGCAGGCGTGGCTGAGCGGGATGCGATTGGACTGTCAATTCAGCCTTGACCTGATCCCGTGGTCATTCCAGTTGCTCGGCCAAGCCGCCGCGCCGCCACAGCTTGAGCAAGGCGCTGCGCGTGATTTGCCAGTGCGTTGTCTGCGCCGCCCCCGGCACCACCAGCTGCAAGGTCTTGATCCTGCCCGATTTGAGCCGCGCCAGCAGCGGTGCGAACCAGTCGGATTCGAGCTGCTGCATGCCTTCGCGCCAGCCGATGATATCGCCGTACTGGGCGGCACCACGCAGGGTTTCCAGCAGTACCAGCGCGTCGTCGCTGCCCGTCAGCGCGTCTGCATTGCCGGGTAGCGCGTCGTTCGGGCAGGCCGCGGCCAACGCCAGCGCGCGTGCGTCGGCGGCGTTGGCATACAGCTTGAAGCGGCTGGTGGTCGCGGTCCTACCCAGCGTGCCACCGCCCCACAGCCAGATGCTGTTGACTGTCATTTCACCGCGCGCTTCACGGGCGTCGTTGATCGGCAGATTGAAAAACAGCATCTGGATTTCGTTGTACAGGCGGTGCCATTTGAGGCCGTCCGTGCCGGCTGGAAGATACGGGTCAATGTGCTTGCCGGTGGCGGCGCTGACCGGCTGGGTGATGAGTTGCGGCGTATGGTCGAGCTTGAGGTACCAGCGGTCCGGGCGCAGCGGGTAGAGCGTCATGCCGTCGGCCTGGAAATGCGCGTTGAACGCGGCCGCGCAGGCTTCGGCTTCCAGCTGGTTGATCTGGAACGCGCCGCTGTCGGCCAGCATCAGTTTGTCGCGCGTGGCGCGCAGGTGCACCGGGTCGGCGCGCAGCCAGTAAGCGCTGCCGGGTTCGCCGCCATCGGCCATTAACGTGAGCGGGGCGAGTGGCCAGTCCTGCTGTTTGGCCACGCCAAAGTTACGGCATAGCCAGCCGTCGAGATTGCCGTCGCTCGGCGTAACTGTCTTGTCGCCGTGCGCCAGCAGGGTGGTCAGGGCGGGCAGTTTGAGGCCATTCAATGCGGCATCGCGCATCTCGGGCGCCGGGATCAGGTCGGGTAAAAGCAGGGTGATTTGCATGGCGCGAGTTTAACACCGCGCTGGCGGCTGACCCGCGCCTGTGGCACACTTCCGCCAGCTTAATTCCGGTTCAAATTTCCGTGCGCCCCTACGAACTCTACATCGGCTTGCGCTACACCCGCGCCAAGCGTCGCAACCATTTCATTTCCTTTATCTCACTGATTTCCATGCTCGGCATTGCGCTCGGCGTGGCGGCGCTGATTGTCGTGCTGTCGGTGATGAACGGCTTTCAGGACGAGCTGCGTAGCCGCATTCTGGGGGTGGCCGCGCACATCGAAATCAGCGGCTTCGACAACACCCTGGGCGACTGGCAAAAAGTCTCTGCCGAAAGCCTTAAAACGCCCGAAGTCGAAGCCGCCGCGCCGTATGTGATGGGGCAAGGGCTGCTGGCTTATGACCAGGCGGTGCAAGGTGCCGTGGTGCGCGGTATCGTGCCGAACCTGGAAAACGGCGTGACCGATGTCGGCCGCAAGATGCGCGTCGGCAGCCTGAGCGCGCTGCGCCCCGGCGAATGGGGCATCGTGCTGGGTGCCGAACTGGCGCGCACGCTGGCGGTGGGGCTGGGCGACAAGGTCACGGTGATTACGCCGCAGGGGCAGATCACCCCGGCGGGCATGGTGCCGCGTCTGAAGCAGTTCACCGTGGT
>DMQT01000314.1:0-840 GCA_003455595.1 Betaproteobacteria bacterium | reverse complement strand
ATCGTCTCGACGCTGGTGATGGTGGTGACGGACAAGCAGCCCGACATCGCCATCCTGCGCACGCTCGGCGCGTCGCCCGCCAGCATCATGAAAATCTTCATGGTGCAGGGCGCCATCATCGGCTTTATCGGCACCGGGCTGGGGCTGCTCAGCGGCGTCGTGCTGGCGCTCAACATCGGCACCGTGGTGCCCTTTATCGAAAACATCGTCGGCATGAAATTCCTGTCTGCCGACGTCTATCAAATCAGCGAGTTGCCGTCCAAACTGGAATGGAACGACGTGTGGGTGATCGGTCTGGTGGCGCTGGTGCTGTCCTGGCTCGCCACGTTGTACCCCAGCTGGCGCGCCTCGCGCACCAACCCGGCGGAGGCCTTGCGCTATGAATAACCCGCCCAATTCAGCGGTGCTCACCTGCCGCGACCTGAAAAAAACCTACCAGCAGGGGCGGCTCAACGTCTCGGTGCTGGCGGGCGTCAACCTCGTCGTCGAAGCCGGCGAACGCGTCGCCATCATGGGCGCGTCTGGCTCCGGCAAATCCACGCTGTTGCATTTACTCGGTGGCCTAGACAGCGCCACCAGCGGCAGCGTCGAAATCATGGGGCGCGACATCCAGCACATGGGTGAGACCGCGCGCGGCAAGCTGCGCAACGAGTCCCTGGGCTTCGTCTACCAGTTCCACCACCTGCTGCCCGAATTCAGCGCGCTGGATAACGTCGCCATGCCGCTGCTGATCCGCCGCATGCCCACCATCGAGGCACGTGAACGCGCCGCCGCCGTGCTGAAAGAAGTCGGCCTCGCCCACCGCCTCGACCACACCCCCGGCGAACTCTCCGGCGGCGA
>DMQT01000055.1 GCA_003455595.1 Betaproteobacteria bacterium | reverse complement strand
GGCGCACAGACGCAACAGCACCTCAACTATAGCTTTAGTATATGGGCTCACTACGGTCAGCACGCCAGGAAGCAAGTAAGCAGTAATATTCGCAGGAGCACACCATGGAAAAAACAGGCTCATTTTCCCAGACAACACAAATCACCAGAAAAACAGGAGCAGAAACTGTGAGAAAAGCTGACAGCACCGATATTCGCCAAAAAATGATTGCAGACGATGTCCATTACCATGCCGAAAAGCTTGGATTCGGGGGCCATGGCACCCACGAAGGCTGGATCAAGGCGGAAGAAGCCGGGGCGGCGGCGAATGCAGCCATTAGCGCTGAGACCCGCCAAAAAATGATTGCGGTCGCCGCCTATTACCTCGCCGAAAGGCGTGGGTTCGCGGGCCATGGCACCCACGAAGACTGGATCAAGGCGGAAGCCGAAATCGACGAGATGCTGCTTCACGATCGTATCGGAAAGCCATAGTCCCAATCACCCGACACAATTAGGTGAAGGTTGGCTCTGTATTGCCAAGTGAAGAGAGTTTGGTGGAGCGTTGCTGCGTACCATGACGCGATAGATGAACAACACCTTATCTCTGTGATCTGCCGTACAGACAGCCCATAGTCTTGCGCACATTCGTTGCTAAACGAGCACCGCAAGCTTAGTACGACGCTCGGGTTAATTATCGAAATGAATTATCAGGAGATAGTCATGAACAAAGATCAAGTCAAAGGTCGAATCAAAGAAGCGGAAGGTAAATTCAAGGAAGTCACCGGCAAGGTCGTCGGCAACAAGCGTTTGGAAGAAAAAGGGAAAGTCCAGAAAAACGTTGGCAAGATCCAAAAGGGCTTAGGGAATATCACGGATGATCTTAAGAAAGGTCACTAACCTCTGTTTTGACAGGAGATGAGCATGAATTATGAAGATCGCGATACCTATGGCATGTACAAAGGTAATACCAGTGGTGGTCCCGGACCCGATGTGCGGCGGGGACCCGGACCCGACCTGATGGGTGCCGACACCCTTGTTGGAAACGATGTCTTTAATCATAAAGACGAAGACCTGGGTGACATCAAGGAAATCATGTTGGACATGCGCAGCGGCAAAGTGGGTTACGCGGTGTTGTCCTTCGGCGGCTTCCTCGGTATGGGGGAAAAGCTTTTCGCCGTGCCGTGGAAAGCGTTGACACTGGATACGAATAACAAACGCTTCGTGCTAAAGGTGGAGAAGGATCGCCTCAAACTTGCACCGGGATTTGATAAGGACAAGTGGCCCAACATGGCAGACCAGTCCTGGGAGAAAGAAATCCATGCTTACTATGGAACTGAGCCTTATCCGGATGGTGCACGCATGTAGTTTGTTCTTGCTGCGGCGTCCTCCATGTGGGTTTTTAGCGTGGATTGGTCCTTGGGGGACCAATAACCGAATAAACACTAAAAAGCACCACTGGCTTGATTGAAGATGGGGAGGGTATCGTGTTCGATAACATGATCATAAATCGCTTTAAATCCGGCCTGGGCGCGCAATCTTTACCACTGTCTATCCACTTCTGGAATGGCGAAATCCTGCGGTTGGGCGAACGTGACACGGTTAGGTTGTCGCTCAATTCGGCCAAGGCGGCGGCCTCCCTGGCTCTACCCACGCTGGGCAAATTCGCGCGCTGTTATGTTGAAGGCGACATTGATCTGGAAGGTGATCTCCACGATATCCTCAGCCTTGGCGAAAAACTCTGCACCGAGGGTGAATCCCTGGCGCAGGATAAAAAAGGTAGCCAAGCGTGGAAATGGTGGCGCCATACACATGACCGCGACCGTGAGAACATCGGCTATCACTACGACGTTTCCAACGATTTTTACGCGCTGTGGCTGGATCAAAAACGCGTCTACTCCTGCGCCTATTTCCGCCACCCGGACGATACTCTGGAAGCCGCGCAAGAAGCCAAGCTCGATCATATCTGCAAAAAGCTGATGCTCCAGCCCGGTGAAAGCCTGCTCGATATTGGCTGCGGCTGGGGCGGTCTGGTGCTGTGGGCGGCACAGAACTATGACGTCCACGCGGTTGGTATTACCCTGTCGCAGAACCAGCATGACTATGTGAGCGAGCAGGTCAAGGCCCACGGGTTGACAGGTAGGGTGGAAGTACGCCTGACGGATTATCGCGACGTGCCGTCCGACATGCAGTTCGACAAGATTGCCAGCGTCGGCATGTTTGAACACGTGGGGCGCGGTAATCTGGACGGCTACTTCGACAAGGTATTCAGCCTGCTCAAACCCGGTGGGCTGGTGATGAATCACGGCATTACCGCAGCCGGACTGGATACCGGCGGGCTGGGCAGCGGTATCTCCGAATTCATTGAAGATTATGTGTTTCCCGGCGGTGAGCTGGTACATGCCGCACGCGTCATCGAATCGCTGGCACATAGCGGGCTGGAATGCCTGGACGCGGAAAACCTGCGCCCGCATTATGCACGCACCCTGTGGCAGTGGGTACACCGGCTGGAAGCGCACAGCAGCGAAGCACGACGCCTGATCGGCGAGCGAAAATACCGTATCTGGCGCATCTACATGGCGGGCTCCGCGCACGCATTTGATCGGGGCTGGATGGCGTTATTTCAGATACTGGCAGGCAGACCTTTGGCCAACGGTAGTTTATCGTATCCGTTCACGCGCGATCACGTTTATAGCTGAGTCTGTCTGATGCGGGATGTGAGCTTCCACCCTTATCTGTCGCACTGGCATTTGGCGTTTTCTGGCGAACCGCGCTCCTCTGGTGGTGCAATCATTGGCGGCGTGCTGGGCGGACTGCTCGGCAATACTTCCGCAATTCCGGACCAGAAATGCAGCCACTGAGTTCGTCCTCAACTGCGGACGTTTACGGCTGGATACTCCTCTCGTAATCACTTAGAGAATTCGTCATTGCAGAGCGCTAGGTATGAAAAGAATCACGAAAGCCGTATTCCCTGTAGCCGGCATGGGCAGTCGTTTTCTACCCGCAACCAAGGCCAGCCCCAAGGAGATGATGGCGGTAGTGGACAAGCCGCTGATCCAGTATGCGGTGGAAGAAGCCGTGGCGGCCGGGATCACCGATATGGTGTTCATCACCGGGCGCAACAAGCGAGCTATAGAAGATCATTTCGATACGGCTTACGAGGTGGAAGCGGAGCTCGCCGCCCATGGTAAATACGAGCTGCTACGCGCGGTGCATGATGTCATCCCGAAACACGTGAACTGCATCTACATCCGCCAGCACGGGGCGCTCGGACTGGGCCATGCCGTGCTGTGCGCACAACCGGTCGTGCAGAATGAACCTTTCGCTGTCATTCTCGCAGACGATCTGATTGATGCGGAACCGCCTGTCATCAAGCAAATGGTCGATGTGTTTGCGACCCACCAGTGTTCAGTGCTGGGCGTGCAAGAGGTGCCTCGTGAACAAACTGGACAATACGGCATCGTCAGCACGACCAATCTTGCACCAAGCTTGGAACAGGTACACGGACTCGTAGAAAAGCCTCGCCCGGAGGATGCACCCTCCACCTTGGCAGTGGTGGGGCGCTATATCCTTACACCACGAATTTTTCATCACCTGGCGCAAGTACAGGCAGGTGATGGTGGCGAAATCCGGCTCACCGACGGTATCGCTACGCTGCTGCAGGAAGAAAAGCTGCTGGCCTATCGTTTCAGCGGCACCCGCTACGATTGTGGTTCAAAACTGGGATACCTCAAGGCGCAGGTTGCCTTTGGGCTGATGCATGCGGATTTGCGCGAGGAGTTTGCCGCCTACCTGGCAACGCTGCAATGAAGTGCTTCGGGCAAGCTTTTGCCCACCTTTACTCGACCATCGAGGTTGACGAAGTGTTGTGGTGTGGGCCGGCGATTGTCGGTATGTTAGTTCTGTCTCTTATACACATCTGACGCTGCCGACGAT
>DMQT01000094.1 GCA_003455595.1 Betaproteobacteria bacterium | reverse complement strand
CGCAATCAGAACTGCCGCGCTGCCCATGTCTTTGGCGCGTTTGATGAGATGGTGATTTTCCAGCGAGATGCGGTCGACGGCGGCTTCGACGGCTGAATTCAGCAGTTCGACGATGAGCACCAGCAGCACCGGCGCGATCATCAGCGCGCGGCCGATGGCACCGGGTTCCAGATACAGCGTGAGGGGAATGAGCACCACCGCGAGCAGGACTTCCTGACGGAACGCGTCTTCGTGGCGGATAGCGGCTTTGAGGCCGTCGAGCGAATAAAAAAATGCGTTGAATACGCGCTTGACGCCAGTCTTGCCTTTGAACGGGGATTCTTGCATTGCAGCCCTGCCTCGAACGAAAAGCGCCAGCCTAATGAAAACACGGACAGGGCGCTACCGTGTCCGTGTTAATTTCTCCGGGAAAACCCAATATGGCAAACGCCTGTCGCCTTAATTCTTCCAGGTCAGATCCAGCTCGCGTGCGGCTTTCACGTCGTCCAGACGGCGTACCGGCTGTGTATACGGCGCGCCTTTGACTAATTCCGGATTGCTGCGCGCTTCGGCGAGGATGGTTTTCATCGCGGTCACGAAGCCGTCCAGGGTTTCTTTGGACTCGGTTTCGGTCGGCTCGATCAGCAGACACTCTGGCACCAGCATCGGGAAGTAGGTGGTCGGTGCATGGTAGCCATAATCGAGCAGGCGCTTGGCAAAATCCATCGCGCTGACACCGGTTTCATCCTTGAGTTTTTTCAGGGTGACGATGAATTCATGGCTGGCGCGGCGCGTCGGGAAAGCGATCTCGAAGCCCGCAGCCTGCAACTCGGCGAGCAGGTAATTGGCGTTGAGCGTGGCGAATTCGGCAACGCGGTGCATGCCTTCCGCGCCCAGCATGCGCGCGTAGATGTAGGCGCGCAGCAGCACCCCGGCGTTGCCGTTGTTGGCGCTCATGCGGCCAATCGACTGCGGCATGTCGGCTTCGACTAGCAGGCGGTACGCGCCGCCAGTGTCACGTGTCACCACTGGCACCGGCATGAATGGCAGCAGGCGTTCCGATACGCCGACCGGCCCGGCGCCCGGCCCGCCGCCGCCGTGCGGGGTGGAGAAGGTTTTGTGCAGGTTCATGTGGATCACGTCGAAGCCCATGTCGCCAGGTTTGACGCGGCCGAGAATGGCGTTGAGGTTGGCACCGTCGTAATACAGCAGGCCACCGGCGTCATGCACGATTTTCTGGATATCCTGGATGCGTTTTTCGAACACGCCCAGGGTGGACGGGTTGGTCAGCATCAGCCCGGCGGTGTGCGGGCCGACGGCGGCGCGGAGTGCGTCCAGATCGACGTCGCCTTCCTTGTCAGTAGGGATTTCGCGCACCGTGTAGCCGCACATCACGGCCGTGGCCGGGTTGGTGCCGTGCGCCGCATTCGGCACGATGATTTCGCGCCGCGCCGTGTCGCCGCGCGCGTCGTGGTAGGCGCGGATCATCGCCACGCCGGCGAATTCGCCTTGCGCACCGGCCATCGGTGCCATCGACACGCCCGCCATGCCGGTGACGTCCTTGAGCATTTCCTGCAGTTCGTACATCGACGCCAGAAAGCCCTGCCCGGTGACCGCCGGCGCGTGCGGATGACGCGCCAGAAACTGCGGCAGCATGGCGAGCGAATTGCACGCACGCGGGTTGTACTTCATGGTGCACGAGCCGAGCGGATAGAACTGGGTGTCGATGGAAAAGTTCTTCTGGCTCAGCCGCGTATAGTGCCGCACCACGTCCATTTCAGAGGCTTCCGGCAGTTTCGGCGTGTCTTGGCGCAGCAGGTGCGCGGGCAGGTCGCTGGTATCGGCGAGGTGTTCCGGGCGTTGCGCGTAGGCGGCACGGCCGGGGCGGGAATGTTCAAAAATCAGCATGGTTCAGGCTTTCAATACGATACGTGACCCGCCGGGGCGCACCCGGCAAGGCGGCGGTTTCTTTAGGTGTTATTTCAAAGCGGCCAGCGCGGCGTCGTAATTCGGCTCGTCTTCAATCGCTGGGACCAGTTCGGTGTAAATGACTTTATTGGCTTCATTCAGCACCATCACGGCACGCGTGGTGACGCCAACCAACGGGCCATCAGCAATTTTCACACCGTAGTTTTCCATGAAATCACCGCTGCGCAGCGTGGACAGCGGCACGACGTTGTCCAGCCCTTCGGTGGTGCAGAAGCGCCCTTGCGCGAACGGCAGGTCGGCGGAAATCACCAGGACCACGGTATTCACCAGGTTGCCTGCCGCCGCGTTGAATTTGCGCGTGGAGGTGGCACAGGTAGGCGTGTCCAGCGACGGCACGATGTTCAGTACCTTGCGCTTGCCGGCGTAGTCGGCCAGGCTCACGTCGGCCAGGTCTTTGGTGGTGAGGTTGAAATCCGGTGCGGACTCGCCGATTTTAGGCAGGCTGCCTGCAACGCTGACGGGATTGCCGTGCAATGTGACTGTGCTCATGGTCGTGTCTCCGTGGAGTGAAAGTGTCAGGATTTATACGCGCAAGGAGGACCTTCGCGTCGTTTGGACAACACCCGCGCCAATTGTTGCGCGTACAGGTCGAGATCGGCGGCGGTCTTGGTTTCGGTGGCGCAAACCAGAATGGCTTGGCCCAACTCGGGGTAGCTTGCACTCAAATCCAGGCCGCCGAGGATGCCTTGTGCCTGCAAGGCGCGCAGAATCTCGCCCGCAGGCGCATCGAGCTGGATTACTGTCTCGTGAAAGCTGGCTGCGCTGAACGCGCGCTTCACACCCGGAATCGCGCACAGTTTGTCCAGCAAGGTGCGCGTGTTGGCGTGGCTGCTGGCGGCAACGCGCTTCAGCCCTTCCGGCCCGAGCAGGCTCATGTAAATGGTTGAGGCGGTGACCACCAGGCCTTGATTGGTGCAGATGTTGGACG
>DMQT01000022.1:2876-4547 GCA_003455595.1 Betaproteobacteria bacterium | reverse complement strand
GACGCAGCAGGCAGGCCTCATGGATGGCAGCGCGCGGTTCGGCGCCATGGTCGCGTTCGGCCTGCAGGGCAAAATCCACCATCAGGATGGCGTTCTTTTTGACGATGCCGATGAGCAGGAACACGCCGATTAGCGCGATGATGGAAAAATCGGTCTTGAACAGCTCCAGCGCCAGCACTGCGCCGATACCGGCCGACGGCAAGGTGGACAGGATGGTGAGCGGATGGATGGTGCTTTCGTACAGCATGCCGAGCACGATGTAGATCACCAGCAACGCAGTGAGGATGAACAGCGGCTGGTTATTGAGGGTGTCCTGAAACAGCTTGGAGGTGCCCTGAAAACCGCCCTGTACGCTGCTGGGCAGGCCGATCTGCGCCATGGCGGTGTCGATCAGCGCCTGTGCCTGGCCGAGCGAAACGTTCTTGTCCAGGTTGAACGACAGCGTAGATGCGGCAAACAGACCCTGATGGTTGACCGCCAGCGGCGTGTTGCCGAGTTTGTAATGCGCCAGCGTGGACAGCGGCACACGCTGGCCGCTGGCGTTGATAAGGTAGATATCATTGAGCGCGTTGGGATTTTTCAGGTATTGGCTGGCGGCTTCCATCACCACGCGATATTGGTTGAGCGGGGCGTAGATGGTGGACACCAGGCGTTGTCCAAAGGCGTCATTCAGCGCCTGATCGATGGCGCTGACCGGAATGTTGTAGCGTGCAGCCGCGTCGCGGTCGATTACCAGACTCACCTGCAGGCCTTTGCTTTGCTGGTCGCTGTTGACGTCACTCAGGCCGGGAATGCGGTTGAAGGCTGCCAGCACCTTCGGCGCCCACTGGCGCAGCTCGTTAAGATCACTCGATTGCAGGGTGTATTGATACAGCGCAGGCGAGGGGCGACCACCGGCGCGGATGTCCTGCACCGGCGCCAGAAACACCTGCGTGCCTGCCAGATTGCCGAGCTTGCGGCGCAGCTCGGCAATAACGGTGGTGGCATCCGGGCGCTGGTTGTCAGGCACCAGACTGACGAACAGGAAGCCGCTGTTGCTGCTGCCGCCCCCAGTAAAGGCGACGACATTTGCGACTGCTGGATTGGCCTTGACGATCTTCACCACGCGTTCCAGCTTGTTCGCCATGGCATCAAATGAAATCGACTGGTCGGCCTGGATGTTGCCGATCATCAGGCCGGTATCCTGCTGCGGAAAAAACCCCTTGGGCACAATCGCATACAGATAGATGTTCAACCCGATGGTGGCAAAAAACACCAGCAGCATGATGCGGTGATGCTTGAGTGCCCAGGTCAGGCTGCGGTCGTAGCCGCGTAATAGCCGGGCGTAGCTGCGGTCGGCCCAGGCGCCGACGCGGCCGGGCGGCTTCTCGTCGCGGGGCTTGAGCCAGCGCGACGCCAGCATCGGCGTGAGGGTGAGCGAGACGACCAGCGAAATCACAATGGCAATCGACAGCGTGACGGCGAATTCACGGAACAGGCGGCCGATGATGCCACTCATCATCAGCACCGGTATAAACACCGCAATCAGCGACAGGCTCATCGACAGCACGGTAAAGCCCATCTCGCGCGCCCCGCGCAGCGCCGCCTGCATCGGTTTGATGCCAGCCTCGATGTGGCGCATGATGTTTTCCAGCATCACGATCGCGTCATCGACCACGAAGCCGGTGGCGA
>DMQT01000022.1:0-2870 GCA_003455595.1 Betaproteobacteria bacterium | reverse complement strand
GATGGTGATGGTGCGGTCGGACATGACCTGCACCTTGATGGCAGGCGAAATCGCCGCTTCCAGCTCCGGCAACGCGGCCTTGATGCCGTCCACCGCTTCGATGATATTGGCGCCCGGCTGGCGCGAAATGATCAGCTGCACCGAGGGGATGCCATTGGCCAGGCCCATATTTTGCGCGTTTTGCAGGCCTTCCTTGACCTCGGCCACCTGGTTGAGCCGCACTGGCACGCCGCCGGGGTTGGCGATCACCAGATTGCTGTATTCGGCAGGCGTGGTGAGCTGGTCGTTGGCCTGAATCTGCCAGCGTTTACCGGCGTCCTGCAAAGCGCCTTTGGGGGCGTTCACATTGCCGCTGGCGATGGCCTGGCGCACCTGTTCCAGGCTCAGCCCCATGCTGTTGAGCTGCGCCAGATCAAGCTTGATGCGCACCGCAGGCAGTGCCGCGCCGCCCACCCGAACCTGGCCGATGCCAGGCAGCTGTGAAATCTTTTGCGCCAGGATGGTCGAGGCAGCGTCGTACATCTGGCCGCGCGACAGGCTTTTTGATGTGAGCGACAGAATCATGATGGGCGCGTCGGCCGGGTTCACCTTGCGGTAAGTCGGATTGCCCGCCATGCCGCTGGGTAGCAATGGGCGCGCCGCATTGAGCGCAGCCTGCACCTCACGTGCGGCGTTGTTGATGTCTTTGGACAGATCAAATTGCAGGGTAACGCTGGTCGAGCCGAGTGAACTTGATGAGGTCATTTCGCTGATCCCGGCGATGCGCCCGAGCGCACGTTCCAGCGGCGTTGCCACGGTGGCGGCCATTACGTCCGGGCTGGCACCGGGCAGGCTGGCCTGCACGCTGATGGTGGGAAAATCCACCTGTGGCAACGGTGCCACCGGCAACAGCCCGAAGGCAATCACCCCGGCCAGCACAATCGCCGCGCCCAGTAGCGTGGTACCGACCGGGCGGCGGATGAACAGGGCGGAAAAGCTCACGCTGCGCCCTCGGCAGTGCGGCCAAAGCGCCGATGCCAGCGCTGTGCCAGGCCGTCAAACGCGAGGTAAATTACCGGCGTGGTGAACAGCGTCAGCAATTGCGACAACAGCAGGCCGCCCACCAGCGTGATGCCCAGCGGCTGGCGCAGTTCCGCGCCCATGCCGCCACCGATAATCAACGGCACCGCGCCGAACAGCGCTGCGAAGGTGGTCATCAAAATGGGCCGTAAACGCAATTGCGCCGCTTGCAGAATGGCGTCCGATGCGGCCATCCCCTGATTGCGTTCCATGTCGAGGGCGAAGTCGACCATCATGATGGCGTTTTTCTGCACGATACCAATCAGCAGAATGATGCCGATGATGGCGATCACGGTCAGGCTGTTGCCGGTGAGCATCAAGGCCAGCAGCGCGCCGATACCGGCCGACGGCAGCGTGGACAGGATCGTCACGGGGTGCACGAAGCTCTCGTACAGCACGCCCAGCACAATGTACATGGTGGCCACCGCCGCCAGCAGCAGCCAGAGTTGATTCGACAACGCCGATTCGAATGCCGCCGCCGCGCCCTGCATCTTGAGCGGGATGGCGACCGGCAGGCCGATGTCTTTCTGCGCCTTATCGATGGCCTGAACCGCTGCGCCGATGGATACGTCAGCTGCCAGGTCGAACGAAAACATCGCCGCCGGGAACTGGCCGAGGTGGTCGATTTCCAGCGCGCCGGTCTGCTGTTCGATATGTGCCACCGCCGCGAGCGGCACGGTTTGACCAGTGCTTGAGGTCAGGTAAATGCTGTTGAAACCGTCCAGCCCCTGACGGTCCTGCGGTGCGACCTGCAGCACCACGCGGTATTGCGCCGACTGGGTGAAGATGGTTGAAATCAGCCGCTGACCGAACGCGCTATAGAGCGCGCTGTCGATGGCGGCGGTGGTGATGCCAAGGCGCGCGGCGGCGTCGCGGTCGATGTCGACGTAGGCCTGCAGGCCGTCATTCTGCAAATTGGTGGACACGTCGCGCAACTCGGGCAGGCTGCGCAGTTTATCCAGCAGCTTGCCGCTCCAGCTCGCCAGATCGGCCGCGTTGGTGGCGCTGATGCTGAACTGGTACGGGCTGCGGCTGACGATGTCGTCGATGGTCAGGTCCTGCACCGGTTGCAGATACAGCTGGATGCCGGTTACGTCAGCCGCGCGGCTTTGCAGCTGCGTCATGATCGCCCCGACCCGATCGCTGCGCTGCGCCAGCGGTTTCAGGCTGATGAGCAGGCGGCCGCTGTTGAGCGTGGTGTTGACGCCATCCACACCGATGAACGACGACACGCTCGCCACTGACGGGTCTTTCAGCAGCGCGTCGGCCAGTGCTTGCTGCTTGTTTGCCATGGCATCGAACGAGACCGTTTGCGGTGCAACGCTGATGCCCTGGATCAGGCCGGTGTCCTCGACCGGGAAAAAGCCTTTTGGAATGACGATGTACAGCAACACGGTGAGCACCAGCGTCGCCAGCGCGACTAGCAGCGTCAGCCCGGAATGCGCCAGTACCCAGCGCAGTGCGCGCCCGTAGCTGGCAATCAGACGCTCGAACTGGCGCTGGCTCCAACGCATCAGGCGGCTCTGTTTGTCTTCCGGTTCATGGCGCAGCAGGCGCGCGCTCAGCATGGGTGTGAAAGTCAGCGACACCACGGCAGAAATCAGGATGGCGACCGCCAGCGTGATGGCGAATTCGCGGAACAGCCGTCCCACCACGTCGCCCATGAACAGCAGCGGGATGAGCACGGCGATCAGCGAAAATGTCAGCGAAATAATGGTAAAGCCGATCTGTTTCGCGCCCTTGAGCGCGGCCTGCATCGGCGTTTCGCCGCGCTCAATGTAACGCGCGATGTTTTCGATCATGACGATGGC
>DMQT01000280.1:13860-14103 GCA_003455595.1 Betaproteobacteria bacterium | reverse complement strand
AGAAGCGGGTCGGATTTTCACCCCACCCGCCTCTCTGGGTTGGGTTACAGCGCAAATTACCGCGCTGGGGCTGGTATTTTCGCTGCTCACGCACGGCGCCGTGTCAGCACACGCAGGCATGGTCATCGGTGCGGCCATTGTGCTGGCCTACACTTTATTTGGCGGCATGTGGTCGGTGGCACTGACCGATTTTTTCCAGATAATCATCATCGTGGCGGGCATGCTGTACATCGGCTGGGTCAT
>DMQT01000280.1:8825-13594 GCA_003455595.1 Betaproteobacteria bacterium | reverse complement strand
CTCGATTCCGCAGCAGGACGTGTTCCAGCGTGTCATGTCAGCCAAAAACGAGACCACGGCGGTGACCGGCGCAGTATTGGGTGGCACGCTGTATTTCTCATTCGCCTTCATCCCGATTTTTCTGGCGTACTCCGCCACCCTGATCGACCCTGCCTCGGTCAAAGCCCTGATCGCCAACGACCCGCAACACATCCTGCCCGATCTCATCCTCAACCACACCCCGGTGTTCGCGCAGGTAATGTTCTTCGGCGCGCTGCTGTCCGCCATCATGAGCACCGCCAGCGGCACCCTGCTGGCACCGTCGGTGACATTTACCGAGAATATCCTCAAGCCCTTCATTGGCCATTTGTCTGATCGGCATTTATTGCTCGCCATGCGCGCAGTCGTGGTCGTGTTCACCGGCATCGTCACGCTGTATGCGCTCAACGCCAATGCCAGCATTTATCACATGGTGGAAAACGCCTACAAAGTCACCCTGGTCGCCGCTTTCGTCCCGCTGCTGTTCGGCCTGTACTGGAAACGCGCCAGCACCCAGGGCGCGCTGTTTGCCATTGTTTTGGGTGTGTCGTCCTGGCTGCTGCTGGAGATTTTTCTCCCGGATGGATTGTGGCCGCCACCAGCTGTTCGGCTTGCTGATGAGTCTGGTGGGGATGCTGGTGGGGTCGTGGCGCTTTCCTGATCGCAGACGTTAAGTGTCGAAACGTTTACACACTCTGTTACAAACCCAACAATGAAAGTATTTTAGGCAGCAATGCAGTACGTTCACGCCCTCCAATATCTCGGATAATTCACCTCCTCGTCTTGCGCCGTTCTTGACCGACCTGGTTCACGTACCGGAACGACTGGAAGGCATGGTGACGCCCCTGAACGGTTACAACATATTCAGATTCAGCGTCACCTTGGTATTACTCACAGCACATCGATAAAACCAACAGCTTTCAACTCATCATTACCAACCAAAGCGATATCAGCGCGGGCGACTTCGATTTTGAGTTCAATTACAAGCGCATTCTGTGGGAAACCGGTGACGCCAGCGCGACGGCAACGGTTTTGGTGACAATTCCGCAATAACCACCAGGACCAGCAGCAGCGGCACGTTCCAGCAACTGAGTGGCTCACTCGCGGATGGCGCGCTGCTCGATGGCGGCCCGGATTCGCTGGTAAGCATTTCGCTCAACTCCAGCATGCCGGGGCAATACAACTTTATTGTTCGCAATGGGCAGGTTGTTGTTCCAAGCGCACTCGAGCCAGCGTCGCTCGCTTTGCTTGGTATCGGCTTGCCAGGCCTGGCAGCAGCGCGTCGGCGCAAGCAATACAACCAAGTCATAATTTCACAGTTTTCGACACACAAACGGCAGCTTCGGTTGCCGTTTTTTTATTAAATTATCCGTTCAAAATCAGGAAACACCCATGTCGAAATTTTTTACAATATTTACAGATCACTTAATACATAACCAGTATACATCCCATTAAAATTCCGATTTGCATTCTATAACATATTGTTATATATAACATATCATACTTACATTTAAACAAATACAAAACATGGCATGACCTTTGCTTTATTTAATCCAAGGGATACAAGATATTGAATAAATGCTTGCGCACGTTTATCCCAAAATTTTTCTGACGTATTTCATCACTGGGAGCACATCATGAACAAAACAAAACTAAGCAACATGGCATCCTGCGATTTATCTGGCAAGAAAGCATCCGCTAACAAATTAACTGCTCTGACGAAAAAAACCCTCGTAGCCGCCCTGTTTGCAGGTATCTTGGCGCCCGCCAGCAGCTACGCTGCGGCCATTCTGGTAGTAGACGAAGGTGGCCGACTAGCTGGTGGCGGCTGGACCAATCTGTTCCAGAATACCTTCGGCGACACGCTCACCATCATCAACTCGTGGGCCTCGGCACCGACCAACCTTTCCCCGTATAACATCGTTTGGGATGGTGGTTTCTTCTCCAACCCCGGCGCCACAGTAGCGGCCAATGTTGTGTCCTACGTCAATGGGGGTGGCGGCTTTTACGGCCAGGTTGAGCGTCCTTGTTGCGAAACACACAACGCCTGGGTAACCGGCATATTCCGCACCCTGACCGGTGACAATGCCCTGTTGTTTGGTGCTGCTGGTGACAGTCCGAGTAGTGCAACCGGCACCTTCCTCACACCAGACACCACCATCCTGCTGCAACCCAACGATATTCGCGGCACCACTTTTGATATCAGTGCACCGGGACAATTGGCAGTGACCGATCAATCCAAAGTCTTCGCGGCACAAGTCGCACCTAACGGCTTCAATATCGGTGTTGCATATGCTACGTCCGATCTGGTAAACAACGCAGGCCGCATCGTCGCCATCAGCGATATCGACTGGTTGTCGGGAATCAGCGCTGACGAAGCCAATGCTTTGGCCAACATTCGCCAATTCCTGTTAGCAGGTCAGTCACTGCCCGGCGGTTGCGGTGCCAATCCGGATGCGCCGGGCTGCCAGCCTGGCGGTAGCGTGCCTGAACCTGCTTCGCTTGCGTTGCTGGGCATCGGCCTGGCTGGCTTGGGTGCGATGCGTCGGCGTAAGCAGCAAGCTGTCTAATCTGTCGAGCTTTTTAACAGTCAAAAAAGGCGACCATAGGTCGCCTTTTTTGTTTCTGCTCACACCGCAGCACTTAACGCAAATACCCCTCATGTTCCAGCTTGAGCAATACCCGCTGCACCGCTTCATCCACGCTTAAATTGGTGGTATCAATCGACAACTCGGCGCGTTCAGGCGTTTCGTACGGGTCGGAGATACCGGTAAATTCCTTGATGATCCCGGCGCGCGCCTTGGCATAAAGGCCTTTGCGGTCACGTGATTCGCAGGTTGCTATCGGAGTGGCGACAAATATTTCAAAAAAACCGCCTAGTGGCTCGATCATGTTGCGGACGGCACGACGCGACCCCGTGTAGGGCGCGATTGGCGCACAGATCGCAATGCCGCGATTCTTGGTGATTTCCGACGCCACGTAACCGATGCGGCGCACATTGATATCGCGATGCTCACGGGTGAAGCCTAACTCGGATGACAGGTTACGGCGCACGATGTCGCCATCCAGCAGGGTGACGGAGCGCCCACCCATTTCCATCAGCCGGGTGGTCAGCGCGCGCGCAATGGTCGATTTACCCGCGCCCGACAAGCCGGTAAAAAACACCGTGAAGCCTTGCTGGCTGCGCGGCGGGTGGCTGCGCTGTATTTCGGCCAGCACTTCGGGGAAGGTATACCAGTCCGGGATGGCGACACCTTCCTGCAGGCGGCGCGCGACTTCTTCCGCTGTCAGCAGCAACACTCGTGCATCTTTGGGGGCTTCTTCCTGAGCCATGAACTGGGCACGGTCTTCAACGTAGACCATGCGCGGGAATGGTATCAGCCCGACGCCGATTTCGTGGATGTACTCGGCGACGTGCTGGTAGTCTTCGTGCGCGACCACGTCGCTGCCGCGCCGCAATTGCCCCTGGGTTGCATATTCACCACCAACAATCAGGTGAGTGCAGCCATAATTACGCTCGACAATGGCGCCAAGCAAGGTAGTGCGTACCCCGCCGCCTCGCGCATACACCGGCGACAGCGCAAGCGTACTGGTGGCAGACGGAAAGCGCCCGATGGCGGCGCGGTAGCTGCGCACCAGTGAAAAATAATCGGCACTCTCGACCGGGTCGCCGCCCGCCATCGGGTGAATCAACAGATTAGCTTCGTTATCCACGGCGGCGCGCAGGATAAAGGCATGCTGGGCGCGATGCAAGGATTGGCGGGCCTGCCAGGCAATGATCTGACGCCAGCCGCGGCGTAGGAAATGCGCACGCAGTTCGGCTGGCGTCTGACGTAACGCCAGAAAATCATGCCGCATCGGCAAGGACAAGCCCTCGACTGCGCCACCGATATACCAACTTTCACCCAGCTCACCGCCCAGCAAACTGGCTTCCAGCGCGTCATCCGCTTGCCACAATTCACTCACCGTCACCACAGCCAGCATGAAACCCTCACCATCGCGCAACGCCAGTGAATCACCCACTTTTATTTTGTCTGCCTGGGCGGCGCTGACTTGCAAACACAGCGGTAGCGGCCAGGCACGACCATCCGCCAGCCGCAGATTTTGCAGCACGCTGACGTAATCGGCCTGCCCCATATAGCCGGTGAGAGGTGAATAGCCACCATTGAGCAGCAGTTCGAGGTCGCACTGTTGCTGCCAATTGATGTCCAGCGAAGCGAAATCCAGCGCGGCCTGTTTGAGTTCGGCGCTACGTTCAGGGCTGGCAATCAAATTGACCAGTTGGCCGCCGTAGGGGGAGATAATCTGTTCCAAGTTGGCTCCTAGCGTGAAAAATGCTGAAAAAACTGTCGCACAAAATCGTTCAGCTGCGCATCCGCTAAATGATTGATGCCCGCCGCACCGCGCCGCCCACCGCCGGTGGCAAACGCGCTGCACAATACATCCGCACCGGATTGGGTCGTCTGCGGCGCACGCACGCTGACCACATAACCACCGCCGGGCTTGTGGCTGAGCACGGCATGGGCACGTGCCGGGTAGGTGGTCGCCAGCCAGTTGCCAAACACACCGGACACGCGACGACTCCAGGCTGCGTCAGGCAGCAGGTATACTGCACCGCAGGCAGTTTCCTGTATCGGAAGCAAGGCTCGTGCCTGCGTCATGTCAGCAGCATAGCCTTCACTAAGCACCCGAAAGGCAGGCGCTTCTCGAATGAACGCAAACGGATCGGCGTAGGCGTGCACGATGGCGTA
>DMQT01000280.1:609-8666 GCA_003455595.1 Betaproteobacteria bacterium | reverse complement strand
AGCGGCACGGCAGCCTGACGTGCCGCCTGCGCCATATTGTCGCCAAACGCCGCCACCACCGCCCAGATCAGGTGCGCGCCGTTCAGATAACGGTCGACCAGCAGGCTGGTGCAGACATTGGCATCGGTATCAATGTGCGCATCAAGCTTGGGGTGCTGCGGAATCTCGCCGGGGATATGGTGATCGAAGTAGCGCACGTGCACGTCGCGTTCCAACAGATCAAGTAGCGCTGCCTGGTTTTTGCTCATGGCAATATCGAGCACCGTAACCTGATCGCCCGCCTCGGCGCTCACTTGCTGCAACAGACTGATATCGCGCTTAACACCGGTTATCAGCGTGGCTGCCTGCGGTTGCGCCAAACGCAATTGGTGCAGGGCGCAAATACCATCTGCGTCGCCGTTAAATACATCAAAATAATGCGTCACGCTGAACGCCTCCCTTTACGCTATAAAGTGTTTTACCGTGTTATATCATACCCACCTGTCGCGACGTAGCTGCTACCATTTGCGCATGCATGCAACACACCGCTCCATATCCACCGCCCGGCTATTACGTGCCAGCGCCGCGCTGCTCTACCTGCTGCTGATCGCTTATGGCAGCCTGTATCCATTCACCGGTTGGCGCGCATCCGAATACGGCAGCTTCGCTTTTTTGACTGCGCCGTGGCCGCGTTTCATTACCCGTACCGACCTGATTACCAATGTGCTGGCGTATCTGCCGCTAGGCTATCTGTTCAGCACCTGGCTGCGCCTGCATATTGGACGCTGGCAAACGGTAGTCGCATCCGTCAGCCTCAGCGCGCTGTTCAGTGTTTGCATGGAACTGGCGCAAACGCTGCTGCCCGGGCGCATTGCCAGCACGCAAGACATCGCCACCAATGTCACAGGTGCGCTACTGGGTGTGCTGCTATACCGCCTGCTGCAAAACCACAAATGGCCCGGACACGCCTTGCCCAGCTTGCGGGAGCACTGGTTCATCCCCGGTGTGTGGGGCAATCTCGGATTGCTATTGCTGACTGTGTGGGGGCTATCACAACTCAGCCTGGAAGTGCCGTCGCTGGTAGCGGGAAATCTCAAAACCCAGTTCGTGCCGTTTTGGGAACTGCCTGGCAACGGCTATCAATACCGGCCTCTGCACACCATTATATTCACACTGGAAATTGCACTGGCGAGCCTGTTCACGGGCGGACTGCTGCGTCGGAAAACGCGCTCTGCATTGGTCTGGATTGGCATTTTCGGCTTCGTACTGGCGTGCAAACTGCTCGCAGCAGCGCTACTGCTAAAAGGCGCTGTGCTGCCGCGCTTGCTCTCCGCCGAGGTGACGAGCGGTCTATTCGGTGCCGCCGTTTGTATCGCCTGGGCGCGCCAGCATCCTCATAGTTGGCGCACACTCTGGCTCGCCGCCTTGTTAAGCTTGGCTGGCAGCCTGCAATGGCTGCTGCACAGCGGTGCCATGCGCACACTGAACGGTGGCAGCGGCGCGGTGCCCCTGAACATCACCGCACTGGCGGGCTGGGCAGCGCTGGTGTGGCCGTTAGGGGTGATGCTGTACCTTGCTGTGCGCCGGGTGGTGCGAATGCCTGCGGCGAGTTGAGCGCTAATGGTACCGCACCCGTAATGCCTTCCATGCCCACGGCAAGACAGGTTCCGGACAATCATCGTGTGACTGCATTCCATAGCACCTGCTTGGTCTATCTAGCACTCCACTTGCACACGAGAATACAGTGGAATCAACCACATCAGCTCGATCTGTCGATCGCGCTCCAGGGATGCAAGGCGCCCGCATCTGTATTCAGCGTGGTGCTCTGTTCGAAGTTTTCTTTCGGGAATGGTGACTAGCCCTGATTTCTGCGTTGCGCAACGGGAAATTTTTCCGGTTGCCAAATAGCCAGCCCAACACCGGATACTGAATTAGTACGAACAAACCGATTGTCCCGAAGTAAACCACCAAATATCGCAGCATCAGTAGGTATCCATGTGCATAGTGAGCCCGATCCGGGCTCAGCAGGAATTGCATGGCCGAGAATACCTGGCCGTATTTAACAAGGGCATCTTCGGTTCCGTATCGGACGGCCAGATAGGCTAGCGGCAAGGACAGCATAAATCCAACCAGCACCTCTGCGCGCAGACCGTTATGGCTCCATCGCTGCAGTTGGGCCGCCAGCAATGTCCCGCCGAATGCTACCAGGGCTGCGAAAGCCGAGAGCAGCAGGGCAGCGCTTACGCTGCCACCATCCGCCATCAGTTCGGTAAGATTGTCGGTCGCCGCATTGGTGACAACAGCCCAATAAAGCAGCGGGAATAGTGCCGAAACGGTTATCACCCATGACAGCAATGCGGTTGCCGATTTTTGTCTGTATGCAAGCCAGATCGCTGCCCCGGTTCCGCCGGTGATCGATAGCGACAGCGCAGTGAACAAGGCAACGAACCGAACTGCAGTTTCCCAGTACCAAGGCAAGCCCAGCGTCGGGTGACCAACAATCTTGTAGATTCTGTCGAGGGAAACGGAGACGCTGATCAGCATCCATGCCACGGTTGCATGCAAGCCAAGCATCCCCGGATAAAGCCATGCCAACCAGCGCCTGCGTGTCAGCCAGTTCGCGATGACGACCGGGAATCCAAGGCTCCAGCAAATGAAGAAAGATAGCGCAATCAGTGACAGGAAAGGATGAACGGGGTGCAGCAACCCTCTCACATCGTAATGAACAGTCGGGGAGTGCATGGCAAGCCAACCGCCTGCCACGATGAGCATGATTACGCCCAGCATTTGCATTAAAAGTTTTCCGAACCGATTCCCGTTTGCTGCCACCGTGTTTTCCTGATCGGTGACGCCGGCATGCCTGGTGATTCTCTCCGGAGTTTCGCCAACTGAAATGCGCCGAAGCGGGATCGTCGTCGCCGCTTCAGCTTGTACGGAATGCAGGCTGGGGATGGTTGCCGTTTTTTCGGTTCGGGTCCGATCGGCAGCAAGCGACCGGTTATTTCTTCCGCCAGTTTTACGCTTGCCCGATTCGATCAGCAGCGTAGGCAACAGCAAAATCAGATAGAAAAGAAACGCAATACGCGGGGCCTCCAGGGGACTTCCGAACAGTCCTACGCTCAGGAATCCCCCCAGGGAAGCAAGCAAAACGACGTATACAACATGGCCTTGGCGCGTGCCTTTCAACAGTGTTGCAAAGCTATATGACACCAGCAGAAAAAGCAGAAGCGCGCCCACCCATCCTTGTTCAAAAAAGGCTTGCACCCACAAGTTTTCGATGTGCCATGGCCCGTGATTGAACGCTGAAAAAAACCAGTGTTCATTCCCTTTGGAAAAGTCGCCATTCGAAACGAGTTCGCGGCCATTCGCCCCAGTGAGATGCACATTGTCGACATCCTCAACGCCATGACCCGTATTCTCCAGAATCAGCTTCACGGTTCGCCGGGCAAACCATGGCCCGTCTCCCAGGGGACCGGAATCCACGGAGAACGCGTAATGTGTCCATCCTGCTTGCACCCCGGATTGTCTGATGCTCGAAGCCTTGCAGTTTCGGGATTCAATGTAAGTCCGTTCGCAGATCATGACATTGAGGTTGCCCGGGGACGATTTGCTGCGAAAATTCAGGGACAGCTTGTAAGCTGTATGCGGGTTCACTGCCACAATCTGCTCGAGGTAGATCGGGTCACCCGTACCAAGGCTGAGATACGCATTGCCGTTTTCCACCGAATAGCGGTAGGTTGCAGGGGTGGTACCGGTAGAATTTCTATAGAAGTAGGTTTCAGGGAAGCGACCGAGGCCCATGCCAAACGTCGTGGTCAGCCAACCCGAGTCCATCATTTCCAGCGTGTCCCGCCAGAGTGCAAGCCGGGTCGAGAAGTCCAATGGGGCAAGTGCAAGCCGGCTCTTAGCGTATGAGCCTTCCAGGATCGGAACCGCGACAATTCCCGCGATCACGATGGACAGCGCGGCAGCGGCGAAAAGAGGCCTTCGCTGCCGCCATCGCTTTGCTCCAACAATCAGGCTGCCCGCAGCCAGTATCGTCATCGAGACGGCAAATCCAAGGTAGCCGCCCCTGGCAAACGTCACGAATAGCGCATACGTCCCGGCTGCGAAGAGCAAGAGCGCAAAGGCGCGCTGAACCATGCTTCTGTGATAGAAGGCCCAAGCCACGGTGAATGGCAATGCCGCGACCAGATACGCCTCAATGTGAGAGCCACCAGTGTGCATGCTCGAGAACAGCCCAGAAACCCGGAACTCGCTGGAAAAATTGAGGAGCCCCGGAAACAGCAGGCGTTCCCAAAACACCGCGAGAACGACGCCAGCCAGACCCATGACCATGCCTGCGCTGAAGCGTCGTAAAACGTCAACGCCGGAGCGCATGTGGTAGATGATCAACGGAATCAATCCGGCTGCTTCGAAAAAACCTTTGGCGGCGGGAAGTGCATTGAACTTGCTGTAGTAACTGGAAAAAGCATTGAGATCCAGTGGCTGAAGCGGGAGCAGGCCAATCAGCAGACTGACAAGAGACGACGCGCCGAAGGCCAAAAGCAGGAAGCGCAGCCCTCGTGGCATTCCCACCCTTGATGGTGCGGAGGCGATAATCCAGAAACCGGTGCCGATGGTGGTCAGCACCACCAAATCGAATTCGTTGAAGAAAAACCATCCGGTCCAGGGCGCCAAATCGAAAATTGGCAACAGCGCGGGGATGACGAACAGCCAGACCGCTGGAAATCTCAGCATGAGCACCGCGTACAGGGTGACTGCAATGGCTAGCAGGAGAGGTTCCGATGGGAAAAGGTACAGTCCCCATGCCGTTGCACCGAGTACCAGTACGGAAACAATCCGAAATGCAAAGAACCGCAGGTTCCTGACGCTGCGTGGTCGAATCTCCTCGATGGATTCCTGCCTGGCCGGGGGTGTAGGTGTTGGAAGACCCGCTTGAGTACGATGGATCACCCAAGGCCATAACGCGAATCCGCTGGCACCCCCGCTTGCGCCTAGCAGGATGTTCGTCGTATCCGGATGTTTACTTGCAATAAAAAGTTTCCCTGCTTCCATGACGAAAGCCAGCCCCGCGCTGGCCAGCGCAACGGTCAACGCGGGGCTGGCTTGAGAGTGCACATCGCGTCTCCCGACCCACAGCCAGAATCCAATTCCGACAGGAATGTAGAGCAGAAAGTACAAGACCACACTGGAGGTCGCCCATACCGTACTTGCAAAGTAAAGGTAGTAGAAGGGCGCAAGGTGGAGTGCCTGGAAGCGATCCGCGGCTCCGGCCATGCTCTCCCAGGAATTTGTGAGGTAACCATTTGTTGCAAGCAATATCAGCAAATAGGGAATTGCAGCCAATAAAACGGCGCGTCTTGACTCAGGGCCAATGGGCATCCTGCCGGCTGCTCGAGTCAATGTTTGCAGCGCTTCAACCCACCAGCGCCCTAAGAGAATCCAGAGGACGATGCCGAACAAAGCGCCAATAGCTTGCGCAACGATGTCGCCCCAGGATGAGGTACGTGTCGGCAGGAACACTTGCAGAAACTCGACCGCGATCGCGAAAAAAACACACGCGAGCCATATCAAACCTGCCACAACGATATTACGTAGCGGGCGTCCTGTTCTCGCAAAGGCACCGAACCCAAAAAAGGCAAGGGGCACGGAAAGCAGAATATTGGTTGCCCTGTCTGCCAGCGAGACCAGCGTTGATCCGGTTCCGCCGCCGAGGAACGTTTGCCAGGCTTCCGACAGAGGATGCGCGTGAAAATCCAGCGGCACCAGGCTACCGTAGATCACAAAGCACAGGTACGCCAGCGCTGCGTAGATCTCCGCCGAACGACTGCCGGATTTGTGCTGCATGGCGTCTCCTGATTGATTAGCGCGGGAGCATCCGGCTAATTAAAGCCATCGGGTTCCGGCGCTGCGGCACATCGCTATTAAACGCGCCGATGTCGGCGGCATTGCGCGGTCGCCCGGCGTAGTCGTTCGCGACGTCGGGTAAATCCGGTAAAGTGGCCGCTGCCCCGCCTAAGGATTTCAGCGGGCTCAAGTCGAGCAATGGCGGCACGGCGTCAGGTCGTCGCAACAACAATGCCGCCTGGCCGGGTTGGCCGATCCGGTTGTCAAGCTGCGTGCCACCCGTCAGCGGTCGCCCGGCGAAAATCAGGTTATGCGTGACGTCACGCACGTTTGCAAGCGTATCGACGCGCGTCAGAATACGCACACCATCGCCGCTCGCCAGGATAGTGTTGTAGGCAATCCAGATGCGTTTGGGCTGGTCGTGATGCGGCTGGATGTGCAGTGCGTCACCGTCAGGGTTGACCAGCACGTTGTTGTAAAACGCAATGTTGCCTTCGCCCTGAAACAGCGCCTCGGTGGGATTGCGGTAAAAGAAGTTGCCATACACCAGATAACGGTCATCGACACCAAGACCCGACAGCGGGGCATGCCCCACCAGCACGTTGGGGCGCGCCAACCCGCCGGCACTGCTGTTTTCTGCCTTGCTGAACACGTTGTAGCGGATCACGGTTTGCTGCGGCATGGTGGGTATGTCCGGCACATTGGGTCGCCCGATCTGGTGCTTGATTTGCAGGTTGTAACCCAGCGTATCGGTGATAAGGTTGTATTCGATGACGCCGCCGATAAAGGGGTCGCTGCCGTCGGAATTGCCCAGGTACATCCCCGTGCCCGCACCGCGAATGACATTATCGCGAATCACCCAACCCCATGCCGGGCATTTGGTCGAAATAGCAACGGTTTGCTGGTTGTTGCCGTGGCCGACGATGAGCAGATGCGTCAGCGTAATGTGGTGCGCGAACTGCGCATGGCCTTCGGCACGCACGCCGTCCACCGGCAAATTCCCACCATCCAGCTCCAGGTTACGAATCTCGATGTAGGCCGCATTCAACAGGCTGACGGTATGCGCGCCTGCACGCGCATGGAAAATGGCACGCCCCGGCGCGGCCGGCCCGGCAATCACGATGGGCTTGCCCGCCTCGCCTGCCAGGTTATGCAACGGCAGGCCACGGTAATAATCGCCCGATGCCAATTGCAAATGGTCACCGGCTTTAAGACTAACGAGCTGTGCGCGGTAGTTGCCCGGATCGGCCTGAATGACCTCGGCGTGCAGCGTGGCGGCCTGGAGCATCAGCCAAGCGCCGATGATGCCTATCACACCGCAACGCACGCTGAAATTCATGTTGCGTCGGGTTGCACGGTCAGCGCAGCCAGCTTCAATTCCAGCTGGCGCACCAACGCGTTGACATTCTGGCGGCTGGTATCAATCACCACATCCGCCACTTCACGATACAGCGGGTCGCGCTGGGCATACAGCTCACGCAGTTTCGCCTTCGGGTCTGCCGTCTGTAGCAGCGGGCGATTGCGGTCGTGTTTGGTGCGCTGCCACAGTTCATCTACAGTGCCGCGCAGATACACCACCGTGCCGCGCGCCGACAATACGGCTCGCGTCTGCGCGCTCAACACCGCGCCGCCGCCGGTGGCCATGACAATATTGGACAGCCCGCTCAATTCGTCGATGACGCATTCTTCCCGCTTGCGAAAACCGGCCTCACCCTCAACTTCAAAGATGACCGGTATCAACACCCCGTTACGGCGCACGATTTCATGATCCGAATCGTAAAAACACTTGTCGAGATGCTTGGCCAACAATCGCCCGACCGTGGTCTTGCCCGCACCCATCAGACCGATCAGGAAAATATTGGAATGTTTATTGTTCATGGCGCGATTGTAGCGAAAGCCTGCGGGACTATATACCCCGAATGGGCTTTGCACCGGCTGTTGAAAATGACAAAGGCGGGATATACCCGCCTTTGTCAGGCTGTTTCATTTACCAAGGATCAACGCAGACCTGCGTCATCCCTGACAATGCGAGGCGTGAGGAACACCAGCAGTTCAGTTTTCGTATCTTGCCTGGAATCGGTACGGAACAAATGCCCCAGCACCGGGATATCACCCAGGAAAGGCACCTTGGTCACGTCGCCGCGCTTGTTCTGCTCATAGATACCACCCAACACCGCCGTCTCACCGTTCTGTACCCGAATCTGCGTTTTGACACGCTTGGTATCGAT
>DMQT01000280.1:0-404 GCA_003455595.1 Betaproteobacteria bacterium | reverse complement strand
ACGTTGGGCAACTGCGTACCTTGCAGGATCACGGCAGGTTTCTGGTTGGCAGTAATCACCCGTGGGCTGGAGATGATCTTGCCACGGTTATCGGCTTCCAGCGCTGACAATTCCAGGCTGATCAGATTGCCCCGGCCCAAATTCAGCAGGGATAGCCCCAAGGTGCCTGCTGCACCCGCCACCGGCAAATCGACGTTGAAGGGAGCGACTGTACCACCATTGGTCGCAGCGTTCGCGGCGCTGTTCGACAGACCAATGCGGTTTGTACCAATATCAATTCCACCCGGGAGATTGCGATCTGTTGTGGTTGAACCTTTCACCCCGAAACGCACCCCCAGCTGACGGCTGAAGCCATCATCCGCCACCACGACGCGCGCTTCAATCATGACCTGCCGTGCCGGCAC
>DMQT01000200.1:2791-3204 GCA_003455595.1 Betaproteobacteria bacterium | reverse complement strand
ATTGACCAGCGCTTTGTTGCGGGTCGGCGGCTTGCCCAGGTCGACTTTGCTGCCGGGTTCGACACGGTAATTTTGGATATTCATGTGGCCTCCACAAATTCAAGGGCGTTGTCGTCCGGGTCGCGGCAAAACAGTGCGCGGCGACCCGATAAGCTCAGCGCGCAAGCGATGCCTGCAGAATCCAACCGGGTTTTGAGGCGGTCGAGGTCGCTCACCGCCAGCGCCAGATGGCGGTCGCGCCCCGGGTGTATCGGGCGTTGCAAACCGGCCTCAGGATTGGGCAGGCACATCAGGTGAATCTGGCACGCGCCGAGGTCGTACCAAACGCCGTCGAATGTCATGGGTGGGCGCTGCGGGCTGGCTGTTAATTCCAGCGCGCCTTCGTAAAACGCGCGGGCGCGCGCCAAGTCGGC
>DMQT01000200.1:0-2690 GCA_003455595.1 Betaproteobacteria bacterium | reverse complement strand
GCAATTCGCCCGCCAGATAGTAGGCGGAGATAGCAGCCACCACCAGTTCGAACAGCAGAATGACAATGGCGCGGTTGGCCTGCACATGCATCAAACCATACTGGATGGACAAGGTCACGGCGAGCATGGCCAGCGCCACCAGCACCAGGCTGCCCCACACGGCGGGCGGCAAGGTTGCCAGGCCATCAAATGATCCGGGTTTGAGCAGCAGTAACGGCAGCGAAATCAGCGTCGCCCCGAGCCAGACGCCGATGGATTTTGCCTCAATGCGGATGCGCGCCGCGCGCCGCGACAGCACATTGGTAAGCGCGAAGCACACACCCGCTGACAAGCCCATCCATTCGGCCACGCTGGCGGGCAGCGGCAAGCGCCCATCGGGCTGCCACAGCATGACCAGCGCGCCGCCCAGCGACAACACCATGATGGCGTAGCCTACCCGCCCCAGCCGTTCGCCCAGGATCAGCCGCGAGAAAATCACCGTCCATAGCGGCGCGAGGTAGAACAACAGCATCACGCGCATGATCTCGCCGTCGATCACTGCCAGCACATAGGCGATATTGGTCCAGCCCGAGGTCAGCACAATCGCCAGCCATAGCCCCACTGCGCCCCGTACGCTGCGCAAATGCTTGTAGTAAAACGGCACGCCAAGCAGTAGTGCCACGCCATAGGTAATGAACGAGGCCATCAGGCCCGATACGCCCGCCTCGCTCAATAAACGGTAGGGATACCAGATCAGCCCCCATAACGTGGCGCTGGCGAGCAAGGCGATGACGGGTAAAACCGGATTTTTATGGGTGTCGTGCATTATAATTACGCTTTTTTCCGCCATCTGCGGCCATGAATCCCTATCTCGACCGCCTCCAGCCCTATCCGTTCCAGAAGTTGCGCGAGCTGTTTGCGGGCATTTCGCCCAACCCGGACTACACCCCGGTGAATCTGTCTATCGGCGAGCCCAAGCACGCCACGCCGCAGTTTATCAAGGATGCGCTGATTGCCAACCTCGACGGACTGGCGAGCTATCCGCTGACGGCGGGCGTACCCGTGTTGCGTGAGGCGATATCGGCCTGGATTGCCCGCCGCTACGGCATTGCCGCGCCCGATGCGTTGACCCAGGTGTTGCCGGTGAACGGCAGCCGGGAGGCGCTGTTCGCGTTCGCCCAGACCGTCATCAATGCCTGCTTTGCCAGCCCGGTGGTGATTTCGCCCAACCCGTTTTACCAGATTTACGAGGGCGCGGCACTGCTGGCGGGTGCACAGCCGCATTATCTGCCAACGCTGCCGGAAAACGGCTACCGCATGGATTTCGCCAGCGTGCCGTCCGCCGTCATGCAGCGCACGCAATTGGTGTACGTGTGCTCGCCTGGCAATCCAACTGGCCGCGTGATGACGCTGGACGAATGGCGCGAGCTGTTTGCGCTGGCCGATCAGCACAACTTCATCATCGCCGCCGACGAGTGTTATTCGGAAATCTATTTCGACGAAGCGCAGCCGCCGCTGGGCGCGCTGCAGGCGGCGCAGCAACTCGGGCGCAGCGATTATAAAAACCTGGTGGTATTTTCCAGCCTGTCCAAGCGCTCCAACGTGCCGGGCATGCGTTCCGGCTTTGTCGCGGGTGACGTGGCGGTGCTGGCAAAATTTCAGCTGTATCGCACCTACCACGGCTCGGCCATGTCACCGACCATCCAGATGGCCAGCGTGGCGGCGTGGAACGACGANNGCGTGCCGGGCGGCGACGACACCGGATTTGCGCGCAGCCTGTACCGCGATTTCCACGTCACCGTGCTGCCGGGCTCGTACCTGGCGCGCGACTTTGCCGGCGTCAATCCGGGCAAAGGCTTTGTACGCATGGCGCTGGTTGCGCCCTTAAATGATTGCGTCGATGCGGCGCATAGAATTCAACAATTACTTGAATAACATCTCTCAACCAATTAAAAGGAAACAAAAATGTCTGAAATTCAACAACTCATAGAAGAAGCCTTCGAGCGCCGCGCCGACATCAACCCGCGCAACGCCGATGCCAAACTGAAAGACGCTGTCGCCCACGTCATCGAAGAGCTCGACAAGGGTCACCTGCGCGTTGCGTCCAAGGAAAACGGCGAATGGGTCACCCACCAGTGGCTGAAAAAAGCCGTGCTGCTGTCGTTCCGCCTGGAAGACAACTATTTCATCAAGGGCGGTTTCACCAACTATTTCGACAAAGTGCCGTCGAAATTTGCCGACTACAACAGCCGCGATTTCCGTGACGGCGGCTTCCGCGTGGTGCCCCCCGCCGCTGCCCGGCGCGGTGCCTACATCGGCAAAAACGTCGTGCTGATGCCGTCCTACATCAACATCGGCGCCTACGTCGATGAAGGCACCATGGTCGACACCTGGGCCACCGTCGGCTCCTGCGCCCAGATCGGCAAAAACGTCCACCTGTCCGGCGGCGTCGGCATCGGCGGCGTGCTGGAGCCGGTGCAGGCCAACCCCACCATCATCGGCGACAACTGTTTCATCGGCGCCCGCTCCGAAGTGGTCGAAGGCGTCATCGTCGAAGACAACGTGGTGATTTCCATGGGCGTCTACATCGGCCAGAGCACCAAAATCTACGACCGCGAAACCGGCGAAGTCACCTACGGCCGCGTGCCTGCGGGTTCAGTGGTGGTGAGCGGCAACCTGCCCTCCAAGGACGGCAGCTACAGCCTCTACTG
>DMQT01000062.1 GCA_003455595.1 Betaproteobacteria bacterium | reverse complement strand
GGCCTTGGCGTAATCGACGTCCTGAAGCTGGGACAGTGTCTGGCTATACTGTATGTCGCGGCTCGAGCCTGCACTGTCCAATGCGTCCAACTCTTTGAGGCGGGAGCCGACGGACGCCCGCACGGTCAGCACGTTATTCAGCGATTGGTCGATATTGCCGTTGGCGGTGGACAACCCCGCCGTCAAATTCGTAGCGTCCGCGGCTGTAACCACTGGAGTTTGCAACAGGGTGACGAGGTCAGTCAGCGTCTTGAATATGTCCTGATGATTTCCCTGGAATATGGCCTGCCCGGAATCGCTTACCGCCATTTGCCGTGAAGAATCCACCTGTACTTGCCGTTGCCCCTGATCGCCATTGTATTGAGCGCCAATCGCGGTCTTGGTGAAAGGCTGGGTCCCGGACTGATAGCCGGAAAAGAGGTAATTGCCAATGCCATCGGTAGTATTGGCAAGCGCCAGTAATTGATCAAGGCTGCTGCTTAATTGTGTTGCAAGATTGCTGCGATCCGAATTGGACAGCACACCGTTCCCCGCACTGACGGTCAAAGTCTTTGCATCCTGCAGAACCGAAGTAACGCTCGCCAACGTACTGTCCACAGACGTGAGCGAACTGACTGCTGCCTGACGATTGATCGCGTACTGGGCATTAACCGATTGCGATTGAGTCACGTCCAGTGCACGGGCGGCGGCAACGGGATCATCTGCAGGCGTCAATATGCGGCGCCCGGTGGATAACTGTTGCTGGGTCTTCACCAGGCTGGTTTGCACGTCGCTGATTCTTGCCGCGCCCTGTTGATAGATGGTGCTGGTGCTGATGCGCATGATGTAGCCTCTTAATTACCCAGCGTGAGCAGGGTATTGAATAGCTGACTGGCAATCTGCATGACTTTACCGGCGGCCTGATAGGCCTGCTGGTAACGCAGCAGGTTGGTCGCCTCTTCATCGAGATTGACCCCGGACACTGACTGCTGAGCCTGCACCATACTCGTCAACAAATTTCCTGATGCGGTGCTGGACACATTGAGTTCATTGGTTTTATTACCCACGCTACTGACCAGTTGCGAATAGCCACCCTGGTAGGTCGTCGTACCGCTGGCAAGTGTATTGCTGGTCTGCAACGCACCCAGCAGGAGCGCATTGCGGTTGTCGCCTACGCCGCCGGTATTGGATGAAATGGTAAAAGCATCACCATTGGCTGGCGCTCCGCTGAGGGTAAAGCTGACGCCGCCGAAGCTCACGGTAGCACCGGCGGTATAGGGCACGGACGCGCCTGCTGCGTAAGTGGTAGAGGTACCGCCGCTGGTCACCGTCACGCTGGTAGCGGGCGACACATTCAGCACATCCGGGGTACCTGTGCTGTAGGTCAAGGTAGTCGGGAGGACCGGCGGAGTGGCCAGATAGGCGGCATCCACTGCCCCTGCACTGATACTCCCGGTGCCGGTATTGGTTGAGATGGCCGCAGAACGAATCGGTGCCGCCGCAGCAATCAGTGACGTGTCGCTAATGGCCACGTTGAAGGCCTTGGCTCCATCTACCGTAGGGCGAATCAGAAAGCTGTCTCCTGCCACCATCGTGCCGGCGAGACTCAGGCTTACGCCGTCAACGGTTTGCGGGGAGGTGGTAATCTGGGTGATCACGCCGTCGGTAAGCCGCGTGAGATTGTAATTAGTGCCATCGAAATTCAACCGGTAATCGCTGGCGGTCAACGCACTCGCATTACTGATAGTGGCAGTGAGCGCGCCTGTTCCGGCATTGGCACTACTGGCAGTCACCCGTGGTGATGCCACGGTAAAGAAATCCCCACCCATATTGCCGTTGAGATCCTGCCCCAGACGATGCTGTGCATTGAACGTGCTGGCCAGGCCGATCGCCACCCGCCCCAGCGCATTCTGTGCGGGATCAAGGGACTGGCTGCGAAAAGCCAGCAATCCACCCAGATTGCCGCCAGTCAGGCTGTTTTCACCCATGATGACGGTATTGCCATTAGTCGCGTAAGCCACCTCGGTACGGCCTTGATCGGTCGGCGATACCGTTGTTTTCAGCGCGAATGTCTGATTGCCGATGACCAGCGGCTGGCCATTGCCGATAAACACGTTATATTTGCCATCGTCCTGCTTGACCACCGTGGCATTGATTTCCTTGCTCAAATCCATCATCAGCTGGTCGCGCTGATCAAGCAAATCGTTTGCTGGCTGGCCGTTGGCAGCCCCTTGCGCCAGCGTAATAGCATCATTCAGCTGCGCGATTTTCTGCGCATAGGTATTGATGACGCCGACACTCGATGCAATCTGGCTGTTGACCCCCTGGTTCATCTGAGTGAGCTGGCCATTCAAGCCCTGAAAGCGTGTGGCAAGCGACTGACCAGAAGACAGCGCAGCCTGACGCGAGGGTGCGGAAGCAGGATTGGCGGCAAGATCCTGCACGCCCTTGAAAAAATCCTGCAACGCTGACGACAACCCCGCGGACGGATCGGCCAGCATGTTATCGACTTGCTGCATTTGGGTAGCGTAAGTGCTCTGGCTGCTATTTGTAGACTGCGTAGCGCGCACCTGGATCGCCTGGAAATCATTGTAGATGCGCTTGACCGTGTCGATTTGCGCACCCTGACCGAGAAATCCATAGCCGTAATTTTGCGGGAGCGCAGCACTCTGCACCACTACCTGACGACTGTAGCCTGGGGTTGCCGCATTTGCGATGTTATTCCCGGTTGTGCTGATCCCCGCCTGGGCTGCAGCGAGTGCGCTTTGTCCGATGCTGAGGATATTCGAAGCCATGGTGTATTTGTTTTACTGGTATGAGTGGGTTGTCGGCACACAGCCGCAAAACTTTAACGATAGCCCTTAGGCACTCAGCGACTGCGTGATGATGCGTGTCAGTTTGTCCGCATAGTGCGGATCTGTGGCATAACCGGCGCGCTGCAGGCCCTGGGCGAATCCGCTCGCATCCTGGGCATTGGCCAGCACCTGTTGATAACGCGGGTTATTGCGCAACAGATGAGCGTAATCGCGGAAGGCATCGGCATAGTTGTCATAGGCGCGGAATGTCTGCACTTTTTTCTGCGCCACACCATGCACATATTCGGTAGTGACATGCTCGACCACCTTGCCATGCCAGCCACCGGTCGCCTTGATGCCAAACAGGTTATGGCTGGGCGTGCCATCCGCCGCGACCAGTTCGCGCCGTCCCCAGCCGCTTTCCAGTGCGGCCTGACCGAGCATGAACTTGGCCGGGAT
>DMQT01000051.1 GCA_003455595.1 Betaproteobacteria bacterium | reverse complement strand
GGTGGCTGGAAAAAAAGTTTCCGCTGGGATTCGCCTCCACCCCTGCACTGGATAGCGCTGGGCGCGCCCTGGTTGGCCTCGGCGTAGCGCTGATGCTGTGGGCGGCGTGGGTCATCTGGCGGCACCACACCACGATCAACCCGTATGCTGGCGCATCCACGCTGGTGACGACCGGACCGTTCGCGTTCTCGCGCAACCCGATTTATCTGGCTGACGTGGTGGTGTATGTCGGCATCATGCTGCTGCTGGGCAGTTTCTGGCCGCTGGTATTCGCGCCGCTGGTGTGGGTCATCATGCGCTACGGCGTGATCCTGCATGAAGAAGCCCACCTGATGGCCAAATTCGGCGCTGCGTATTCAGAATACTGTGCGAAGGTCCGGCGCTGGATTTAACCCGTTTAATTGAGGCTGCCATGCGCAATTTAATCTTCGTCCCCCTCCTGTTACTGGCGCTGTCAGCCTGCTCCAAACCTGCCGAACAGGCCGACCCGGTGCGTCCGGCACTGGTGTATACCGTCACTACAGGCAATCCGCAGCAAAGCGGCGTGTATTCGGGTGAAGTGCATGCACGGCGCGAGGCCGATCTGGGGTTCCGCGTCGGCGGCAAAGTCACGCAGCGGCTGGTCGAACTCGGCAGCGTGGTCAAACCCGGCGAGGTGCTCGCCCGCCTCGACCCGCAGGATGCGCAGCTGGCGACGACGGAAGCGCGCGCGCAGCTGGCTGCGGCACAATCCGACGCCAGCAATGCCCGCATTGAACTGGAACGTGCGCAAAAACTGGTGGCGCAAAAATTCCTCAGTCAGGCCGCGCTCGACGCCCGCATCAACGCCAGCCAATCGGCCAACGCCAAGCTCGCCGCTACCCGCGCGCAACTCGGCATCGCTACCAACCAGTCGCGCTACACCGCGCTGACCGCCGAAGCCGCAGGCGTGGTGACGCAGGTGAACGTCGAACCCGGCCAGGTGGTCAGCGCCGGGCAGCCGGTGCTGCGCGTGGCGTACGCGGGCGCCAAGGAAATCCACGTGCGCGTGGGCGAAGCGCAAGCCAGCCAGATCAAGGTCGGCGCACCGGCGCAGGTCAAATTGTGGTCGGCACCGGGGCAGGTATTCGCCGGTAGCGTGCGCGAAGTCGCCCCGGCGGCCGACGAGGCGCGTACTTACCTGGTCAAGGTCACGCTGCTCAAGCCGGACGAGCGCATTCGCCTCGGCATGAGCGCCAGCGTGGCGTTGGCGGGCAACAATCAGGGCGCTACCGTGACATTGCCTGCCGGAGCGGTATTTCAGCACGGTACGCAACCCGCCGTGTGGCTGGTCAACGCGCAGCAACAGGTCGCTGCGGTGCCGGTGCGCATCGTGCAATACCGCGAAGACGGCGTGCTGTTGGAAGCCGCATTGCCAGCCGGTAGCCGCATCATCGCAGCGGGCGCGCACAAGCTGCACGACCGCCAGAAAATCACACCGATGCCGTTTAATCCCGCCAGCGGGAGCGCCTTGTGAGTCGTTTCAACCTGTCGGAATGGGCGCTGGCGCACCGCAATTTCGTGCTCTACACAATGGTGCTGCTGACCGTGCTGGGCGTCATGGCCTACGGCAAGCTGGGGCAATCCGAAGACCCGCCGTTCACTTTCAAGGTGATGCTGGTACAGGCCTACTGGCCGGGTGCCACGGCCAAGGAAATGGAACAGCTGGTCGCCGACCGGATCGAAAAAACCCTGCTCGAAGCGCCGCATATCGATTCGGTTAAAAGTTTTTCGCGTCCGGGCGAGACGCAGCTGTTTGTCACCGCGCAGGACAACACGCCCAACCGCGACATGCCGGACTTTTTCTATCAGGTACGCAAACGTGTCGGCGATATCCAGCGCAGCTTGCCGCAGGGCGTGCAGGGGCCGTTTTTCAACGACGATTTCGGCGAAACCTTCGGCAATGTATTCGCGCTGACCGGCGACGGTTTCAGCATGGCGCAGCTGCGCGACACCGCCGATGATCTGCGCAAGGAACTGCTGCGCGTGCCGGGTGTGGCCAAGGTTGATGTCATCGGCGTGCAGGACGAAAAGGTCTACGTTGATCTGTCCAACCAGAAACTCGCCAATCTGGGCTTCAGCGCGCAGGACATCATCAACGCCTTGCAGCAATGGAACAGCATGAACGCGGCAGGCAGCTTTGAAACCGCCAGCGACCGTATCTACCTGCGCCCGTCCGGGCGTTTCCGTAACATCAACGAGATTGCCGAGCTGCCTATCCAGGTCGGCAAACGCACGGTGCTGCTCAAGGATGTGGCCGACATCAAACGCGGCTATGCCGATCCGAACCAGCCGCAGATGCGCTTTGAGGGCACGCCAGCTGTAGGAATTGGCGTGTCGATGCAAAAAGGCGGCGATATCATCGCGCTCGGCAAACACCTGGATGCCGACATCAGCCGTATCGAATCGCGTCTGCCGCTGGGCATTGCGCTGCATCGGGTCAACGACCAGCCGCGCGCGGTGAAAGCCTCCATCGGCGTGTTCCAGAGTTCGGTGGCCGAAGCGGTGCTGATCGTGCTGGCGGTGAGCTTTTTCAGCCTTGGCCTGCGCGCAGGGACGGTGGTGGCGCTGTCGATCCCGCTGGTGCTGGCAGCAACGTTTATTTTCATGAATCTGTTCGACGTCGGCCTGCATAAGATCTCGCTCGGCGCGTTGATTCTGGCGCTCGGCCTGCTGGTCGACGACGCCATCATCGCGGTGGAAATGATGGCCGTCAAAATGGAGCAAGGCCTCGACCGCATCAAGGCCGCCAGCTTCACTTATTCTTCGATGGCGTTCCCGATGCTCACCGGCACGCTGGTCACGGCAGCGGGTTTTTTGCCCATCGCCACCGCGCAATCCACCGTCGGCGAATACACGCGTTCGCTGTTTCAGGTGGTCACCATTGCCCTGCTGCTGTCGTGGCTCGCCGCCGTCTTCGTCATCCCCTACCTGGGTTACAAGCTGCTGCCCGACCCGCATCAAGCGCCCAAACCGGGCCGCTTCCCTGGGCTGCAGGCGCGCATTCATGCCTTCAGCGCCTGGCAGCACCGTAAAAGCGAAGAGTTTTACCGGCGCTTCCGGGTGCTGGTGACGTGGTGCGTGACATGGCGCAAAAGCGTCATCCTGCTCACCGTACTGGCGTTTGCGCTGGCGGTGTTTGCATTCAATTTCGTGCAGAAGCAATTTTTTCCCGACGCCACCCGGCTCGAACTGCTGGTCGATCTGAAATTGCCGGAAGGCAGCTCGATCACCGCCACCCAGCGCGAAGTCGTCAAGCTGGAACGTTGGCTGGATCAGCACAAGCGCGGCGTCGATAATTACGCCGCTTATGTCGGCAACGGCTCGCCGCGTTTTTACCTGCCGCTCGACCAGCAACTGCCGAATGCCAGCTTTGCCGAGTTCGTCATCACCACGCACGACATCGAAACGCGTGAACGCCTGCGCAGTGAATTGATTGCGTTGATGGACAGCGCCGAATTTGCCGCCGTGCGCGGGCGCGTGCTGCGGCTGGAAAACGGCCCGCCGGTGGGCTTCCCGGTGCAATACCGCATCTCGGGGGAGAACTTCGACACGCTGCGCGGCATTGCCGGCCAGATGGCCGCAGTGATGCGCGCCAACCCCAATCTGCGCAATGTGCAACTGGACTGGGACGAGCGTTCCAAGGCGATTGTCCTCGACGTTGATCCGGCGCGCGCGCAGGCGCTGGGTGTCACCCAGCAGGCGCTGTCGCAGTTGCTGCAAACCGCCATCCAGGGCAGCGCCGTCACCACCTACCGCGAACGCGACCAGCTCATCGAAGTGGTACTGCGCGGCGCACCGCTGGAACGCGAACACCTGAGCCTGCTCGCCAACCTCAACGTGCCGACCACTTCAGGCAAGACCGTGCCGCTGTCGCAACTCGCCACGCTGCGCTATGGGCTGGAAGACGGCCTGATCTGGAAGCGCAACCGCATCCCTACCATCACCGTGCGCGCCGACATCTACAACAAGATGCAGGCGCCGGTGGTATCGGCGCAGGTCGAACCCGGCATGGGCGCCCTGCGCGCCAGGCTGCCGCTCGGCTATCGCCTCGAAACCGGCGGCGCCACCGAGGAAAGCGCCAAGGCCAACGTGTCGATCAACGCCGGCATGCCGATCTTTCTGGTGGTGGTGTTCACCCTGCTGATGCTGCAACTGCAGAGCTTCCAGCGCGTCATCATGGTAGTGCTCACCGCGCCGCTGGGCCTGATCGGCGTCGCCATGGCGCTGCTGCTGTTCAACCGCCCGTTCGGTTTTGTCGCCATGCTCGGCACCCTCGCGCTGAGCGGCATGATCATGCGCAACGCCGTCATCCTGATCGACCAGATCGAGCGCAATATCGACGCCGGACAAGCGCCGTGGGACGCCATCATCGACGCCGCCGTGCGCCGCTTCCGTCCGATCATGCTCACCGCCATGGCGGCAATCCTGGCGATGATCCCGCTGTCGCGCAGCGTGTTTTTCGGCCCCATGGCCACCGCCATCATGGGCGGCCTGCTGGTCGCCACGGTGCTGACCCTGCTGTTCCTGCCGGCGCTGTATGCTGCCTGGTTCCGCGTTAAACGCCCGGCTACTCAATGAGGAAACCCAAATGAGCGATCACAGTTGCGACCACGATCCCGTCGGACAGCCCGTCCAGGGCGACATCGGCATCCCGCGTCAGGGCGAATTCAACCCGGTGGCGTTCGAGCAGGCCATCACCGACTTGCTGCACGCGTGCGGCGTCAACCCGGACAGCGACCACACCGGCAAAACCCCGCAACGGGTGCGCGAACTGTGGCAAAAACGCCTGCTCGGCGGCTACAGCATCGACCCCGCCGAAGCGCTCGGCGACGGCTTTGAAGACGCCCGCCAGGACATGGTCGTGGTGCGCGGCATCGCCATCCACGGCGTCTGCCCGCACCACCTCGTGCCGTTTCGCGGCGTCGCCCACGTCGCCTACATCCCCGGCGGCCGTCTGCACGGTTTCGGCCGCATCGCCCGGCTGGTCGATGCCATCGGCCACCGCTTCACCTACCAGGAATGGATGACCCGCGACATCGCCGAAGCCCTGATGACCCACGGCAAAGCGCTGGGTGCAGCGTGCATCATCGAAGCGGAACAATTGTGCTTATTGCTGGGCGAAGACCGGCGCGGCGACGAGCGTGTCGTCACCCAAGCGTTTACCGGCTGTTTTGACACCAGCCACCAGACGCGGAATGAGTTTTTGCGGGCGTTGTAGGGTAAAAAGGTTTTCGGAATTTAGTGTGAGAAGCGCCGGGCCTAGGGCTGCTAATGACCCGTCTCGAGCCCTCGGCAACGACTTCCAGTTTGATTCTCGGCTATCCAGATTGAGGCCGGGCGGCATCGTTCGTGGGCATGCAGCGGCTCAGCGAGAAGTCTTGAATCGAAGTCGACGTTTTGCCGGGATCTGCCTAACCCCAAAAAAATATTTACTCGTCGCCCACCCCGCTTCCATCAAGCAATCCTCCATCTCACCCAGCAACGAATTCTGAATAGGTTGCCAGCATGAACTGACTCAATATTCCGTACCTGTTTTGCTCCTGTTTACGATTTCCGCC
>DMQT01000087.1:1070-2707 GCA_003455595.1 Betaproteobacteria bacterium | reverse complement strand
CACGCCTGCTGAAAAAAGCCGCCGAGGTGGTGCCGCCGGAAAACCTCTGGGTCAATCCTGATTGCGGCCTGAAAACCCGCGCCTGGCCTGAGACCGAAGCCGCGCTGGCAAATATGGTGGCGGCAGCGCGCGAGATGCGTGCAGCGCTATAAAACCCCCTGCCACAACTTGATTTTCTGGCGTTTTCTGCAAGCCAGCTGGCGCGCTGACAAGATTTGGCTATGCTGAATCACGGCACGCCAAAGGAAAACCGTGATGAAGCTATTGAGCTGGAACATTCAGTGGGGTCGTGGCATGGATGGCCGGGTAGACCTTGGGCGCATCCTGACGACGATCCGGCAAATCGGGGATTTCGACGTCCTCTGCCTGCAGGAAGTCGCAATCAACTACCCTGACCTGCCCGGCAGCCAGGGCGAGAACCAGTTCCTTGAGCTGAGTGCGGGTCTGCCGGGTTATAGCGCGATTTAGGGCGCAGCAACCGATGTGTCGGACGGCCGCAGTGGACGCAGCCAGTTCGGCAACGCTATTTTTTCCCGCCTGCCGGTCGGCCAGGTATGGCGGCATCTGCTGCCCTGGACAGTGGATGAAGCGCCGTCGAGCATGCAACGCATCCTGGTAGAAGCCGTGGTGACCAGCGATGTCGGACCGCTGCGGGTAATGACCACGCATCTTGAGTATTACTCGCATGGTCAGCGCCAGCATCAGATCGACGCCATTCGCCGCCTGCATGCCGGAGCCTGCGCGCTGTCCGGGCGTGCGCCCCAGCCAACGGAACAAGGCGGGCCATTCGAAGTATTTGCGCGTCCCGCCGCTGCTTTGCTGTGCGGCGACATGAATTTCCCCGCCAGCGCGCCCGAGCGTATGCAGCTGCTTCAGCCGTTCGACTACGCCACGCCGGGATTCCTGGACAGCTGGAGTGTGCTGCACCCCAACACGCCGCATGCGCCGACTGTCGGCATCCACCCGGTGGAATTCGTAAACCAGCCGGAATGCTACGATTTTGTGTTCGTTACCGAAGGTCTGGCGGATCGACTTAAAACGCATGGCGTGGATGCGGCGACGCAAGCGTCGGATCATCAGCCGGTATGGGTTGAGTTTGCCTGACAGGGATACATTGCATTTCAACCAAACCACGCGCCACATGAGGTAATGTCATGCATATGAACGAGATCAAGGATGCGCTGCTTTGGTGTGTCGTTATCAACTACGGGATACTGTTCGTCTGGTTCGGCGTTTTCGTTTTTGCCTATGACTGGCTGTATCGAATGCACACCCGCTGGTTCAAGCTTTCAGTTGAAACCTTTGACGCCATCCATTACGCGGGCATGGCCACATACAAGATTGGGGTTCTGTTATTCAATCTGGTGCCATTGCTCGCGCTTTATCTGATTGCGTGACGGGTTCAAATGCGTTCAGAAAGGCCATATTTTGTGGATCGCATCCAGCAATCCGCCCAATTCGATATCATGATTCAGGATTGCAGCGCCACCCACAATGCAGAAATAGACAGCGAATGCGCCGAATACAACAGGCAAGCCTACGAGCGCAATCAATTCAAACTTTAGCGATTTTAAGGAATTCCCGTCCAGCCTGTTTTGCTTGATTTGATACAAACTTTTTCTAATCTGAACGTACCC
>DMQT01000087.1:0-1033 GCA_003455595.1 Betaproteobacteria bacterium | reverse complement strand
ATCCGACCGGAAAATCGTGTAGCGCGGTGAAAATGCCGACTATCAGCGTCAGGCAAAAGCCGATCAGACCCACGAGAAAATGGATGGTCGTTCGATAAGGATCATAGTCCGCCTGCTTCGCGCCCTTGATCGTTGCATAAACTGCCGCCCTGACTACATCCTGCATCGACGCTGCCAGCTTTTCCTTGATGGCGCTGCCAACCTCCACGTCATTCAATGCATTGATTACAGCCTTATTGAAGTCTTCAGCCATGGTTATCTCTCCAAACTGCTGAATCAGTCCTCACCGCAAACTAGCCCGTAAACTCGGCAATATCGCCCGGCTTGCGCAGCATTTTGTTGACTTCGCCGACGTGCAGTTCTTCGGCAGCGATTAATTCGCGTGCGTATTCTTCCAGCAGAACGGACTTGCCTTGCGCCAGTTCAAGGAGCTCGTAATAGGTCGCCAGCGCGGCTTTTTCGTGTTCCAGCGATTCTCTCAAAATAGGCCCGATGTCGTGCTGGTGGGTTTCCAGCAAAGGGCCGATGCCCAACGAAGGATGGCCGCCGAAATGGGTAATCAGTTCGCCTGCGCGGCGTGCGTGCAGCAGGCCTTCGTCGGCCTGTTCGGTGAGCCAGCTGACGATCGGGATGCGGTTGTAGCCGAAGATCATCAGCGCGTAATGGGTGTAGCGCACGACCCCGGCGAGTTCCAGCTCCAGGATGCGGTTGAGCAGTACGATGGCGCTGTGTTTGTCTTGCGTTTGCATGATGCACTCCTTAGATTTGGATGGCAGGCGCATCGACACGCCGGGAATACCCGGCGTGTCGTTTTTTACGCCTGTTTAGAACATATAGCCCACACCCAGATTAAAGCGGTCTTTTTTATTGTCGGTCTTGTAGTTTTGCCAGTCGGCCTTGAACACCACTTCGCGGCTCAGGTTGAAGTTGGCACCCGCCGTCACTACCGTTTCGTCATTCAACGGATCCGCCGTATAGCCCGCATCCACGCTGGCCTGGGTGTTGTAGCGCTCGTAGCGCACAAACGGACTCA
>DMQT01000088.1:2632-5404 GCA_003455595.1 Betaproteobacteria bacterium | reverse complement strand
ACGGCATACGAGATGTAGAGAGGTCTCGTGGGCTCGGAGATGTGTATAAGAGACAGCCGCCGGACTGCGTGAACTATCGGGTGGCGGCACGGTTGATCGAGTTCTCCCTGATCCGCCAGTCCTTCGCCATCGGCGCGCCGCAAAAAACCGGCACGCGGCGCAAACCGCGCAAGAAACAATAAGGCCGGCGTGATGGAACTGGCCGTCAAGCGCATTCTCATCGCCCTCGACCCATCGCGCCGCGGGCAGTCCGCCCTGCAGGCGGCCGCGCACCTCGCAGTCGGCACCGGGGCGGAGTTGGCTGGCCTGTTCGTGGAAGACATCAATTTGCTGCGTCTGGCGGGGCTGCCGTTCGCACGCGAGATGGGCATGCTGGCGGGCAGTCGCGCGCTGGGGCTGCCCGACGTCGAGCGTGCGCTGCGGGTCGAGGCGACCAGGGCGCAGCGCATGTTGGCCGAGCTGGCCGATCTGCTGGTGATGGCCAAGTCGGAACGCCTGGTCAGGTTTGCGTCATCCCGCCCTCAGCGGTGCCCGGAAACACCCATGTTCGCCCTGTTCGACCCTGGCGTGGTTGGCTACCGCATTTTGGCAGCAGGACTCAAGCTGGCGCAAGGTATGGGCGTGAGCCTCGCGGTGCTGATCGCGGCGCGCACGCTAGAAGAATTCAAGCTGCGGCGCGAGGCTGCGCTCGCCGGGCTTGGCGGACAGACCGTGTCCGCCCGCGTCCTGTGGCTTGCCGCACCCGAGCCAGGCGAATTGGGTGCGCTGGTGCGCAGCGGGCGCGGTGCGGCCCTGGTGCTGCACGAAACCAGCCTGCCCGCAGCGCGTGCGGCGCTCGATGCGTTGCTGGAGGCCGTTGTATGTCCGCTGATCGTGGTGCGCTAGCAGGGTGGCGGACGGCCCGCCACGAACCCCCATTTATGTATTGAGGCTGCAGCCAATGTCCGTGCAATTTGCTAACCAGGCACCGGAACTCACCCTCGCCGAGCAGGCCAGACTGGTGGCGGCGTTGCGCGAACCCGCGTGTTACCCGCACCCGGCCGATGGGGTGCAGGGGCTGGAAACCCACATCTCCCACGTGTTGCTGGCGGGTGACTATGCCTACAAGATCAAGAAGCCTTTGGATCTGGGTTTTCTTGATTTCGCCACCCTGGACAAGCGCCGCTATTACTGCGCCGAGGAACTGCGCCTCAACCGGCGGCTGGCGCCGGACCTTTATCTCGGTGTGGTGCCCATCGGCGGCAGCGTGGATGCGCCGCGCATGGGGGTTGAGCCGGCCATCGAGTATGCGGTGAAAATGCGCCGCTTTGGTCAGGAGGGGCTATTCGACGGCATGTTGGCGCGAGGCGAGCTCGGTCCCGGCCATATCGACGAACTGGCGGCACTGATCGCGGATTTTCACGTCAGCCTGCCCGCGGCCACGCCGGACAGCCCTTTTGGCACACCGGAAAACATCATCGCACCGGCGCGCCAGAATATCGACCAGCTGCAGGCGCTGTTCACCCGCCCCGAGCAACGGGCGCGGCTGGAAGCGGTGCGCATCGTCACCGAGTCCGCCTACACAGGTCTGGAACCCATTCTGGCGGCGCGTCGGCGCGCAGGCTGGGTGCGCGAGTGTCATGGCGACCTGCATCTGGGAAACATCGCGCTGGTGGACGGGCACATCACCGTGTTCGACTGCATCGAGTTCAACCCCAACCTGCGCTGGATCGACGTGATGAGCGAGGTCGCGTTTCTGATCATGGACCTTGTCGCGCGCAACCAGACGCCGCTGGCATTCCGCTTTCTCGATGCCTATCTTGCCCATAGCGGTGACTATGCGGGGGTGACGGTGCTGCGGTTTTATCTCGCCTATCGTGCCATGGTGCGCGCCAAGGTGAGCGGCATCCGCGCGCACCAGCCGGCTGTGAAACGAGCCGAAAAAGCCAGCGCCCTGCGCGACTGTCTGCGCTATCTGAAACTGGCCGAGGTGTTCTTTCGACCTGCTCTGCCTGCGCTCATCGTCAACCATGGCCTGTCCGGCAGTGGCAAGACCACATTCTCCCAATCCGCGCTGGAAACCCTGGGTGCGGTGCGCATTCGTTCTGACGTGGAACGCAAGCGCTTGCATGACCTGCCCGCCGCCGCGCGCACCGGTTCGGGGGTGGAGCGCGACCTGTATTCGCGAGCCATTACCCGCGCCACCTACGACCGGCTGGCGGAACTGGCAGGCAAGATCGTTGCGGCAGGTTTTCCGGTAATCGTGGATGCCACCTTCATTGCCCGCTGGCAGCGCGATCAATTTCGCACGCTGGCGCACGCGCTGGGCGTGCCCTTCATCATTATCGATTATCGTGCCGATGCAGCCACCCTGCGCCAGCGTGTGCAGGCGCGGGAGCGTCTCGGCACGGACGCATCAGAGGCAAACCTCGCCGTGCTGGAACGCCAGTTCGAAACTCGCGAGCCGCTGGGTGCGGACGAGCGGCCTTGGGTGTTTCGTTTCGATGCCAGGCGCAACCACGATGCGCCTGGCTTGCGCCGCACCTGGCAACGCCTGGCGCAACGCATCCGGCAACCGGCCTTGATCGAATAACCAAACCAGGTTTCCTCCATCCGTCACGACCGCATGGTGCGCAACCGAGGGACGCGCCAAGGCAGAGCATCCGCTGCAACGCATCATGAGAATCGAAGACCAGGCGGGCGGTGTGCTGGTTACCACCACCGACATCCGTCGGGCGCGCAAAATCACCGAAGCGTTACACGAGCCTTCAAGGGGGAACCGGGATTTCACTA
>DMQT01000088.1:0-2549 GCA_003455595.1 Betaproteobacteria bacterium | reverse complement strand
GCCGGGCTGTGAGTAGATGATGATTTTTTCGCGGAAGATCATGAGCGTCGGGATCGAGCGAATCTGGAAGCTGGCGCCGATTTCCTGTTCGACTTCGGTGTTGACCTTGGCGAACACGATGTCGGTGTGTTTGTCGGAAGCGGCATCGAAAGTGGGCGTGAACGCGCGGCATGGACCGCACCAGGGTGCCCAGAAATCGACGATGACAAAGTCGTTTTCCATCACGGTCGATTCAAAATTTTCCTGGGTTAAATCCAGCGTAGCCATACAAACTCCAACAATATTAGGGAAAAAAGCGCATTGATCATCACGCCGATGCAAACAGCGGCATAAATCTTAGCATGTTCAATCCGGGTACGTCAGTGCTTACTTGGCGAGCGCAGACTGGCCCGGCAGCACGCCCACACGCTTATCCGCGCGGTGCAGCCCGGCGACGGGGCGGGTCAAACTGGATTTGACTTCGACACGCTGCACCGCCTGGATGATCTGGGTGGAGAGTGTGCGCGCCTGTTGCGCAGTCAAGACCAGCACGCAATTGTCCGGCGTGAGGGTGATGACGACGCGGTCGTCACCACCGGCCTGCTCAGAAACGCTGACGATAACGGCTTGTCGGTTGTCGAGTGCAATCATGAGTAGTCTCCTGGTGCTGTCTAAATGTGGTGTCAGATGGGTATCTGCACGATGTGTGCCAACGGATTTGGCAGGCGTAGCGCATTGAAACAGGCCAGCTTGACGGGATGATGACAAGCACCGTGATGGGTTTGTGCCATGAAAAATCAGCAAGCACGTCAGGTTCTCAACGCATGCGCTCGGTGGATCTGCCGCTGGCTGGGGCGCTGATTGAAATGTTGTAAGGTTGGCGTGCGCGCAGCGACGTATGCTGTGATGCAGTGCCACGCAACTGCGGTGGCAGCGAACTTGCAAGGTATTCTATTAGTCTGACGCAGGTCAGATCTGACCTGCTTTTCTGAAAGGGTTCCCATGTTGATACGCAAGCCAGACGACATAAAGTCGTCGGAGATCACGCCGCAAGGCATTTATCTGCGTCGTCGCGAATTCATGCGTGCGGGGTCGATTCTCGCGGCCAGTATGTTGCTGCCGAATGTGGCCGATGCCACAGCGCGTCTCAGTGGTGTGGTGCAAAGCCGTTACAGCACGCCCGAGGAGCAGACGCCGTACAAAGATGTGACCACTTACAACAACTACTACGAGTTCGGCACCAGCAAGTCCGATCCCGCTGAAAATGCAGGCTCGTTGCGCACGCGTCCGTGGACGGTATCGGTGGAAGGCGAAATCAAGCATCCCAAAGTGTGGGATATCGACGCGCTGATCAAAGCGTTCCCGCTGGAGCAGCGGATCTACCGCATGCGCTGCGTCGAAGGCTGGTCGATGGTGATTCCGTGGGATGGTTTTTCGCTCGCCAATTTAATCCGTCAGGCCGAGCCGACGAGCAAGGCCAAATACGTCGAATTCACCACGCTGAACGACCCGCAACAAATGCCGGGCCAGCGTACGAGCGTGCTCGATTGGCCGTATGCAGAGGGGTTGCGCATGGATGAAGCGATGCATCCCTTGACGATTTTGTCGGTGGGCTTGTACGGCCAGACCCTGCCAAATCAGAATGGTGCACCGGTTCGACTGGTGGTGCCGTGGAAATACGGTTTCAAGGGTGCGAAATCCATCGTGCGCATTCGTTTTGTCGAGCAGCAGCCGCGCACTGCGTGGGGGCGTGTAGCGCCGAGCGAATACGGCTTCTATTCCAACGTCAATCCCATGGTCGATCACCCGCGCTGGAGCCAGGCGACCGAGCGCCGCATCGGCGATTTTTTCAAGCGTAAAACGCTGATGTTCAATGGCTATGGCGACCAGGTCGCGCAGCTCTACCGCGGCATGGATTTGCGCAAGAACTTCTGATGATGAACGCGATGCGAAATCCAGCGCCGCGCGTGATCGCGTGGGCCAAGGCCGGGTTGTTCGTGCTGGCGCTGCTGCCGCTGGCGCGGCTGGTCTGGCTGGGCTTCATCGATGGCCTGGGTGCCAATCCGATCGAGTTCATCACCCACTCGACCGGCACCTGGACATTGGTCGGTTTGCTGGCGACGCTGAGCGTCACGCCGCTGCGAAAATTGAGCGGCTGGAACTGGCTGCTGCGCTTGCGGCGCATGCTGGGTTTGTTTGCGTTTTTTTATGCCAGCCTGCATTTCGTCACCTACATCTGGCTGGATCAGTTTTTTGATCTGGGTGCGGTGCTCAGGGACGTCATCAAACGGCCGTTTATCACTGTCGGCTTCCTGGCGTTTGTGTTGCTGATTCCGTTGGCTGTGACCTCAACCAACGCCATGGTCAAACGCCTCGGCGGTAAAAACTGGCAACGCCTGCACCGGCTGGTCTACGTCATCGCCATTCTGGGCGTGACGCATTACTGGTGGCTGGTGAAAAAAGACATTACCCAGCCGCTGATTTACGCGCTGATACTGGCTGCGCTGCTGGCATTCAGGGTGCTGCTCAAAGTCAATTTCGCCGGTCTGGGCGGACTGCGTAAACCCAGC
>DMQT01000290.1:2287-2780 GCA_003455595.1 Betaproteobacteria bacterium | reverse complement strand
CCACCGACCACATCAGCCCGGCGGGTTCCATCAAGCCCAGCTCACCGGCGGGAAAGCACCTCACCGAACACGGCGTGGACAAAGCCGATTTCAACAGCTACGGCGCACGACGCGGCAACCATGAAGTGATGATGCGCGGTACCTTCGCCAACGTTCGCATCAAAAACCTGATGCTGCCCGGCAGCGAAGGCGGCGTGACCCGGCACCAGCCCGATGGCAGCGAAATGGCGATTTACGACGCCGCCATGCAATACCAGGCAGAATCGACGCCGCTGATGATCTTCGCCGGCGAGGAATACGGCACTGGATCCAGCCGTGACTGGGCCGCCAAAGGCACGCGCTTGCTCGGCGTCAAAGCGGTCATCGCCAAGAGCTTCGAGCGCATCCACCGTGCCAATCTGGTCGGCATGGGGGTACTGCCGTGCCAGTTCAAGGATGGCATGGGTGCGGACAGTTTGAAGCTGGACGGCTCGGAAACCTTCGACCTGATCGG
>DMQT01000290.1:0-2219 GCA_003455595.1 Betaproteobacteria bacterium | reverse complement strand
CGTACCCTGCTGGCCTGGAACCGCACCTGCCTCACGCTGATGGCGTTCGGCTTTGTGGTGGAGCGCTTCGGTCTGTTCCTGCATATGCTTGCGCCGCAGACGCCACAACATCTGGAACGCGGCATCTCGTTCTGGGTGGGACTGGGTTTCATCCTGCTCGGCAGCCTGATGGCCGTGCTCGCGGTGATCCAGTACCGCCGCGTACTGCGCACTCTCAAGCCGGTGGAAATTCCAGACGGCTACTGGGTCAACATGGCAGCGCTTTCCACGTTGTTGCTCGCCGTGCTCGGCATGGTGCTGTCCGCTTACCTGACCATGGGGCTGAAATAAATTTCACGTATCGCTGCCATACGACAACCCCTCTCCTGCTCCGACAAATAATCGACTCCCATGACCCGAAAAATCCTCGTCACCTCCGCCCTGCCCTACGCCAACGGCGCCATCCACCTTGGTCACCTGGTCGAATACATCCAGACCGATATCTGGGTGCGCTTCCAGAAAATGCACGGGCATGAATGCTATTACGTCTGCGCCGACGACACGCACGGCACGCCCATCATGCTGCGCGCCGAGAAGGAAGGCATCACGCCCGAACAATTGATCGCGCGCGTACACGGCGAGCACCTGCGCGATTTCACCGGCTTTCACGTCGGTTTCGACAGCTACCACTCGACCAACTCCGAGGAAAACCGCGAGCTGTCCGGCGCCGTGTACCTGAAGCTGCGCAATGCCGGGCTGATCGAGCAAAAGACCATCGAGCAATACTATGATCCGGTTCGGGAAATGTTCCTGCCGGACCGCTTCATCAAGGGCCAGTGCCCAAAATGTGGCGCGCAGGATCAGTATGGCGACGGCTGCGAAGTATGCGGCGCGACCTATACGCCCACCGACCTGGTCAACCCGGTGTCGGCTGGGTCCGGCAGCACGCCGGTACGGCGCGAATCCGAACATTATTTCTTCAAACTTGGCGATTGCGAAACGTTTTTGCGCGACTGGACGCGTTCCGGCGCGCTGCAAAACGAAGCCGCCAACAAACTCGATGAATGGTTCACCGCCGGGCTGCAAAACTGGGATATTTCGCGCGATGCACCCTACTTCGGGTTTGAAATTCCCGATGCGCCAGGCAAGTATTTTTACGTCTGGCTGGATGCACCGATTGGTTACATGGCGAGTTTCAAAAAGCTGGCTGCAGACAACGGGCTGGATTTTGATGCCTGGTGGAAAAATGGCGCCGATACCGAGCTGTACCACTTCATCGGCAAGGACATCCTCTATTTCCACGCGCTGTTCTGGCCCGCCATGCTCAAAAGCGCCGGCTATCGTGCGCCCAGCGGCGTGTTTGCGCACGGCTTTCTCACCGTCAATGGCGCCAAGATGTCCAAGTCGCGCGGCACCTTCATCACCGCCGAGAGCTACCTCGCCAGCGGCATGAATCCGGAATGGCTGCGCTACTATTACGCCGCCAAAATCAACGGCAGCATGGAAGACCTCGACCTTAACCTCACCGACTTCATCGCCCGGGTGAACAGCGATCTGGTCGGCAAATACGTCAACATCGCCAGCCGTACCGCTGGGTTTATCAGCAAGCGTTTCGACGGCAAACTCGCGGCCAGCCTGCCCACTTCCGAACTGCTGATCGAAGTGCAGCACGCCGCCCATTTCATCAGCGAATGCTATGAAGCACGCGAATACGGCAAAGCGCTGCGCGAAATCATGCGACTCACGGATTTGGCCAACCAGTATGTCAACGACAACAAGCCTTGGGAACTGGCCAAGCAGCCCGATGCCGAGACGCTGATGCACGAAATCTGCTCGGTCAGCGTCAACCTGTTCCGCCTGCTCACGCTTTATCTCAAGCCGGTGCTGCCTAAACTCGCCACCGAGGTGGAGGCCTTCCTCAACATCGCGCCACTCACCTGGGCGGATGCCGACACGTTGTTGCGCGATCATGCCATCAACGCCTACCAGCACCTGATGACACGCGTCGAGCAAAAGCAAGTCGATGCGCTGGTCGCCGCCAACCAGCAAAGCCTGAAAGTCACTGCCGACATGCATTCCCCGGCACGTCACGGCGAAGCACAAAACCACGCCATTGCCCCTATAGCCGATACGATCAGCGTGGACGACTTCGCCAAAATCGATCTGCGCGTGGCGAAAATCGTCAACGCCGAACACGTCGAAGGTGCCGACAAACTCATCCGCCTGACGCTCGACATCGG
>DMQT01000147.1:2617-2928 GCA_003455595.1 Betaproteobacteria bacterium | reverse complement strand
ATGATCTGGTAGCGGTACGCGCAGGTGCAACGGTGTCACATCAACCCTGAGGGCCGGTTTTAGGGGTGTCAGTGTATGGATGGATAGGAAAAGGAAAAAAAGTGTGGCTTCGAACAGCATTACGAACATGCGCCTTTTGACTTCCTGGTTGATGACTCTGAATCTTGCGGTTCACAACCCGTTGCGTTACCAGGTGCGAGAGGAGGCCGGGGTGCAATCGCCCGCGCAAACACGCGCTCAAGGTAGCGGATCGTGCCGCGATTACGCTACACTTTTCATTGAAGCGTGCCGTTGCCTGGGTCTGGCCAGCC
>DMQT01000147.1:1067-2421 GCA_003455595.1 Betaproteobacteria bacterium | reverse complement strand
CCATGCGCGTGCTCGTGACCGGCGGCGCCGGTTATATCGGCTCGCACACCTGTGTGGCCTTGATCGAAGCCGGTTACACGCCGCTGGTTCTGGACAATCTGTGTAACAGCAGTCCAGTTTCGCTCGACCGCGTGGCGCAGATCAGCGGCACGCGGCCACAGTTCATCGAAGGCGATGTCCGCGATGCCGCATTGCTGACCGGGCTGTTCGAATCGCACGACATTGCGGCCGTAATCCATTTTGCCGGGCTCAAAGCAGTGGGCGAATCGGTCGAGCAGCCGCTGGCGTATTACGACAACAACGTCAGCGGTACGGTGACACTGTTGCAGGCGATGCAAAATGCCGGGGTAAACCGGATTATTTTCTCGTCTTCCGCCACGGTGTATGGCGACCCCGCCAGCGTGCCGATACGCGAGGACTTTCCGCTCAGCGCGACCAATCCCTACGGGCGATCCAAGCTGATGATCGAGGAAATGCTGGGCGACCTGCACCTGGCGCACCCGGACTGGCGCATCGCCCGGTTGCGTTACTTCAATCCGGTGGGCGCGCACGCCAGCGGCCTGATTGGCGAAGACCCGCAGGGCATCCCGAACAACCTCATGCCGTACATCACGCAGGTCGCCATTGGCCGCCGCGACAAGCTGCGGGTGTTTGGCGGCGATTGGCCGACGCCCGACGGTACCGGCGTGCGCGATTACATTCACGTGATGGATCTGGCCGAAGGGCACGTCGCCGCGCTCGACTATTTATTGAAAAATGAAGGCCTGTTCACCGTCAATCTGGGCAGCGGCCAGGGCTATTCGGTGTTGCAGATGCTGCACGCGCTGGGGCGGGCGAGTCATCAGACACTGGCCCATGAAATTGTGGCGCGGCGTGCGGGCGACATTGCCGAATGCTGGGCCGACCCGGCTGCTGCCCTGGCCTTGCTGGGCTGGCAAACGCGCCGCAGTCTTGACGACATCTGCGCCGACGCCTGGCGCTGGCAGCAGGCCAATCCCATGGGCTACGCTGAATAGGCGATTAACCGGCTGTGTTAGAATCCGCGCCTGCGCAACACTTTTGCTGCGCTTGCGCAGTGCATTTGCTGCGTCTGACCCGAACAATTTGATTTTTTCGCCATGACTATCCTGATGTGGATCATTGCCGCCAGTTTCCTCGGCGGCGCGTTAAGCGTGTTGACCGCCTCGGTGTTCGCCTATGCGGCCAAGCCCCACTGGGTCGGGCATCTGGTGAGCTACGCCATCGGTGCCTTGCTCGGCGCGGCGTTCCTCGAAATCCTGCCGCACGCGCTGGAAACCGGCAATGCGCATAGCATCACGGCGACCGTGTTAGCCGGCATCATGGGATTTTTCGT
>DMQT01000147.1:0-958 GCA_003455595.1 Betaproteobacteria bacterium | reverse complement strand
GGTCACCAGCACGTGCCCGCCAATGACCATGGCCGCAGTGGCATGATGATCCTGGTGGGCGATACCTTCCATAATTTCGTCGATGGCATATTGATTGCGGCGGCGTTCCTGGCCGACGTGCAGCTCGGCATCATTACTGCGCTGGCGATCATCACCCACGAGATTCCGCAGGAAGTCGGCGATTTTCTGATTCTGCTGCATTCAGGCTACAGCAAGGCGCGCGCGCTGGCTTACAACCTGTTGTCCAGCGGTGCAACGCTGGTGGGTGGGGTGCTGGCGTATTACGCGCTGCACTCGATGCAGAATATGATCCCGGTTTTTCTCGCCCTGGCGGCAGCGAGCATGATCTACGTCGCGGTGGCGGATCTGATTCCCGGCCTGCACAAGCGCGTCGGGCTGGCGGCGACGCTGGAACAAGCCGGGCTGATTGCGGCAGGTATTGCAACGATCTGGGTTAGCGAACTGCTGGTGGGGAAATACGCCTAATCCTGCGTAATCCGGGCTTGTGCAGCCGCAGCATCTTCTGCGGCCTCGATGGCGCGGCGGCGACGCAGCCGTCCCGGCGTGTCCATGATGTAAAACACCAGCGCCATGATCAGGCCGCCCACAATGAACACCATGACCCCCTTGATCAGCGACGAGGCGGTGGCGATCATCAGGATCCAGATGTAGGCAAAGGCAAACAGTACGATGTACATGGCGGTTCTCGTCAGTTTCAAGACATTTATAGAGTGAATCAAATGAACACTATTCCAAAAGTCGGCTTCGTATCCCTGGGCTGCCCCAAGGCCAGCTCCGATTCTGAGCGTATTTTGACCGAGTTGCGCGCCGAAGGTTACCTGATTGCGCCGAATTATGCCGACGCCGATCTGGTGGTGGTGAATACCTGCGGCTTCATCGACGCGGCGGTGGAAGAATCGCTCGACGCCATCGGCGAAGCGCTGGCGGAGAACGGCAA
>DMQT01000019.1:3493-7060 GCA_003455595.1 Betaproteobacteria bacterium | reverse complement strand
CAAAGGCAGACCTCGGCGTGCACCCAGTTCAAGCGCCTTCGGAATATCAGGCTCATCCTTGAAGCCAAACCGAACGACAAGACGATGAAAGCTGTTCGACAGTGCCTGGTGTTCGATCCGCTCTTCATCCGGAACATGCGGGATATCCAGGATGCGCACGCAGAGCACGACAACATGCTCATGCAGCACCTTGTTGTGCTTCATGTTGTGCAACAGTGCATGCGGCACGCCATCGGGATTGGCTGTTAAAAACACAGCCGTTCCGGCAACACGGGTGACCGAAGCCGGGCTCATGTTTTCGGCAAACGGCGCCAGATCCAGCGCATCGCGTTGCAGCCTGTCGCGCAGCAGCTGGCGTCCACGTTTCCAGGTAGTCATCAGCAGAAAGACGCCCAAACCGAATACCAGGGGAAACCAGCCGCCTTCCTCTATTTTGATGGCGTTGGCACTGAAAAAGGCGAGGTCGATGCTCAGCAGAAAGGTGATCAACAACCCGCCTCTTATCCAGCCCCATCCCCACAGTTTGCGCACCACGATAAAAGCAAGAATGGAGGTAATCGCCATCGTGCCCGTGACCGCGATGCCATACGCCGCAGCCAAGCTGGTTGAGGTGCGAAAGCCCAGGATCAGCACCATCACGGCAAGCATCAGCGTCCAGTTAATGCCGGGCAGATAGATCTGCCCAATTTCCTGTTCTGAAGTCTGCTGCATTTCCATGCGCGGGGAGTAGCCGAGTTGCATGGCTTGACGCGTCATCGAGAACGCACCGGAGATCACCGCCTGGGAGGCGATCACCGTAGCCACAGTCGACAATATAACCAATGGGTACAGCGCCCAGCCCGGTGCCAGAAGATAAAATGGATTGGCGATGGCTTTGGGGTCATGCATGAGCAACGCGCCCTGCCCGAAGTAGTTAAGTACAAGGGCGGGTAGCACCAGACCAAACCAGGCAAGCTGGATGGGGTGCCGCCCAAAATGGCCCATGTCGGCATACAAGGCTTCCGCACCGGTCAAGGCCAATACCACGCCGCCCAGTGCCAGAAACCCTATCCAGGGGGAAGTTCTCAGAAAAACGAACCCATGGAGCGGATTCAGGGCACCCAGAACACGTGGCTCGGCCACAATGCTCATCACCCCCAACACTGCCAATACGCCAAACCACGCGCACATAATCGGTCCAAACAGCGCGCCTACGCGGGCAGTACCCTTGCGCTGGAAAATGAACAGTGCCCACAGAACCGCAATCGTTGTAGGGATGACAAAGGTTTTGAAGGCCGGGCTGGCGACTTGCAATCCCTCTACGGCGGACAAGACGGAAATGGCCGGCGTGATAACGCCATCGCCGTAAAACAGCGCCGCACCAAAAATCCCCAGCAGCATGACAATGGTACGCGATTTTCCATTGTCATCCAGCTTGCGCAGGGCCAGGACCATTAATGCCATGATGCCGCCTTCGCCCTGGTTATCCGCACGCATGATGAAAGCGACGTATTTGAAAGATACGACAATCATCAAGGACCAAAAAATCAGCGACAGAATGCCCAGGATATTCTCCGGATTCAACGGAACCGGATGTAGTCCCCCGGTGAAAATCGTATTCAAGGTATACAGTGGACTGGTGCCGATATCCCCGTAAACAACACCAATGGCAGCGAGCGATAGTCCAGCCAGGCGCGATTTATTGGTTTGTGTGTTCATGTGTTTGGGTGAGTGGATAGCCTGGATGCGGTGCCAGCCGAAGTTGCCCACGAATTTCGGGTTTCGGGATTGGAAAGGTAAGCCATTGGTGGATATGCATTAAGATCATCCGGTTTCGGGATAGCGTTGGTTAGAGCGAATAAATATGCCACATATTTGAGTGTGTTGTTGAGGCTTGTTACAGGCCAAGCGCGCTCAGAGCATCCGTTTGTGGAGCCAGCGCAGAGAGTAAACGGTAAGGTAGGCAATCAACGCACCCCCCAGCACGTCTGCGGGAAAATGCGCGCCCAAGGCAGGACGTGAAAGGCAAACCAGCAGGGCATAGATCCACAACAACCAGCGAAGCGGATAGGCAGCTTGGTAGGATAAGCTGGCCGCCAGCAGCGCCGCAAAGGTGGCATGCCCAGAGGGAAAGCTGTGATGGAGCTCAGGACGACCAACAACGTGTACCAGGTTCTGGCCCAGCGCCAGCAGAGGGCGGGGGAAATCCAGCCAGTGCTTTAGCTGAATTGCGATCAGCGCTGTGATGCCGTATCCGACAAAGAAAACCAGCACATTTCTTCTTGGCAGCCATGACGGTCGCCAAATACTCACCAGCAAGGCAATCGCCAAATAATGCAGGAAATTGCCATGATCACCCAGCGCCGTCATAGCTAGCATCAGCGCGTCCCAGAATGGCGCGTGAAAGCCATTGATTTGCAGAAACAGCAGGCGATTCAACCCGCCCCAGGCATACAAAGGATTGGTCGGTGAGGCGCCCCCAGCGCAAACCAGGAGCACGAGACTCAGCACGACAAACAAGCACGCAGCAGCGGTGAACCTGTTTTGGGGAGCCTTGTCCAGGGCTTCCCTTATAACGCTCACAGCATCGCCAATCCGTAACCCCACAAGCCAATGCCAGCAACCCCACAAACGGCGGCAACGCTCATCAACCAAGCGCGCTTGGTCAGTGCGGTAACGGATGCTAGCGCCACGGCGATCTGGAACAGAATGATGGCTAGCGCCAATTTTTCGTGCGGGGCACTCAATCTGTCGGCTTCCGCGTTGGCTTTTGCTGATGCCTGCTCGTATTTGTCGGCGCCAACCTTGATCGTGGCTTTTTGTGCCTTGTATTTAGTGACCTCAGACTCAAAGCCAGCTGTTTTTTCAGCTGGAGCCAGGATTTCTGCCAACTCCATCAGGTGCGTTTTCGTACTCACGGCTTGATAATAATTCCATTGATCGGTTGCGTGCGCTTTCATCAATACAGCCTCGTTCTTCTGTAACAACACCTCGTTCATCAGATGACTTCCCTGATAACTCAGGACGGCGCCCAGCGCCGCCAGGATCGCGGTGAATATTGCAACCCACTGATCCAGAGAATTGGCTTCGTGGCCATGATGGGCACTATGGGGAATATGGATGCCAGTGTCGCTCATGGTAAAAATCCGAATTAAAAAAGAATGTTGATATTATAACCGCAAGCAATTAACGATTATTTGGCAGAAGCCAGAAGAAAAAAATCGCAAATTGGATGCCCCTTAAAAATCATCGATCCAATTTAACAGATTGCGCGGAAATCCTCTCCGTTCAGGATGATGATGAATAGCGCGGACACCGCAGGTGTCCTTATTGTCGGCTAATCAGGCGTTTGTTATTGTTCGATGTACTGGCGAATGATGGCAATTGGTGCGCCGCCACAAGAGGCCGCGAAGTAAGATGGTGACCATAATGCGCCGCCCCATAGCTTCTTGCGGATACCCTTGAAACCACCACCCTTGCCTAGGTAATCCGCCTATACACTGCAACCTACCGATTGCAAAATGCAAACGCCACCGCGTCTGGTATATCTCAGGCTGCGAATCGCGTATTCAGACGAGCTCCATCAGC
>DMQT01000019.1:0-3407 GCA_003455595.1 Betaproteobacteria bacterium | reverse complement strand
TGCAAGGCCAGCCAGACCGCAGCCACCAAAAACACGACCGGGGTCAGTCCGGGTATGACAGACGACACCCCAGCCAGCGCGCCAAAGGATACGGCATGCGGAAGGCCGGCAAAACCAAATACCGCGATGAACAAGAGGGTTTCGCCTGCGGCGGTCAGGGCCACGCCCATGAATGTCACGCGCATCGTGATGGCCGCGCGCACCATGGCATCCCAGGCGGGATCTCCTAGGCGGCGCGTCACGAACGCCTGGGCGGCTTGCGTCACGCCTGTGCCGCTTCTCAGGAAGGTCCAGAGCAGCAACAGCGCGACCAGTCCGTTGATCAGCATTTCTTCGGTACGGCCCAGCACCCTCTGCGCCCAGTCCTGCACGTGGCTTCCCAGGGCGGCGGGTAAGGCGCCACTGGCTTTATGCCATAGGGCAAGGATCTGCGCATTGCCTGCCAACACATCGGGCGCCGGCCAGCCGTTTGCGGCTTCCTGCTGATACCAGGGCAGTAGCAGGTGCCACGCATGGGCCGCCTCGATCACAAGCATGACCAGCGGCACCACCATGAGCGCCAGGATGCCAAGCGTGAGGCCGGCAGCCATTGTGCTGCGGTGATGGTTGCTCACCTTTCTGGCAACCGGCCATACCACGCTGGCCAGCACAATGGACCAGGCGATTCCGTGTGAAAAAGGGAGCAAGGCCCACGCGATAGCAATCATCAAAGCGGTCAGAGCGAGGAGTTTGAGATTGGTCATTGATTTATTCCATGAACAGGACGCTGACACTGGCTCAAAGATAATCAGCGCGCCAGTGGCACTTCGGAATTCGCGTGATCCAGATCGGGCTGCCGCCAAGGATCTACATGTGTCATCAGATCCAGCACGCGATGACGCTGCATCACACGCTCTCTTGCAGCGACCGCGATGTCATGGCCAGCCTCGACACTGATTGAGGCATCCACTTCGATGTGCGCATCGACGACGATCATGTCACCCATTTTGCGCGTGCGTACTTCGTGCACCCCCTTGACCCCAGGTGTTTCGATCAGCGTACAGCGAATCGCCTCGACTTCCTGCTCATCCACTGCGCGATCCATTAAGTCATGCAACGCGTCCCAGCCGAATTCCCAACCCATCCTGGCGACCATGAAACCCACGATGAGCGCCGCGATCGGATCCAGAATCGGGTAGCCCGCCAGGTTGCCGACAATGCCGATGCCCACCACCAGCGATGACGCCGCATCAGAGCGTGCATGCCAGGCGTTGGCCACCAGCATGCTCGACTTGATGCGTTTGGCCACCGCCAGCATGTAACGGAACAGAAGCTCTTTCGCGACGAGCGCTCCACCGACTACCCAGAGGGCAACGACATGGACCTTTTGCACGGTGTTGGGCTCTTCGAGCTTGCGAAAAGCCGCCCACAACATACCCACGCCGACGACCAGCAGCAGCACGCCCAGCACCAGTGATGCGGCGGTCTCGAAGCGTTGATGGCCGTAAGGGTGATCTTCATCGGCGACCTTCTTGCCGTGGTGACTGGCGAACAGGACGACGAAGTCCGCCACGAGGTCTGAAAGCGAGTGGATGCCGTCGGCGATCAGACCTTGAGACTTGGCCAGGATGCCAATCGTGATCTGAGTGAAGCTCAGGCAAAGGTTGACACTCACGCTGACCCAAGTGCTTCGGGATGCTGCTGCAGCACGCTCCGCCGGGCTGTGTTGGGGGTCTTCCGGATCATCGGCAAGTTCGGTGAATTTCATAGAAAGTTGGCATGCGCCTCGAAGGTTGGTGTCTGGTGACATAGGCCGTTGACCGTCCAGTCGGAGGCTCGACGGTTAATCCTTGGCCGAATGCTTTGGTTTGTCTAGCTCCAATCGTCTCCGCCGACGTCCATGTTATCGGCTACGCTTGAGTCGTTGTCCCAGGAAACGTTATCGACGATGCTAAAGTCTGCACCTCCCCATATTGTCCGAAGATGAATCCCAGGCATCTGGGACAGGCTCAGCAGAGTTGGTTCCACTTTTATTTCCATCCATGAAATGATGGACAAGCACTTCGCCAGCAACCATCGCTGTGCCGACAGTCGCGCCAGTAGCGCGGCCCGAAATGATACTGGATCCAATTCCGCCGCCTACAGGTGCCATGGGCGCTACACCGCCACCCATATATTAAGGCTGAACAGTTGGGCCGGGCGCTCCCACTGGGAAGTTGCCAGCCATTGGCACGTTATTGTTATTGCGCGCAGTCATTGCCCCGACCAACAAGGAAATCAGCACGATGGAACCAATGCCAAGTAGTCGTAGACCCCAAGGGAATCCTCCGGCCGTTTCCGCGTGAACACCATTCATCGTTGACTGACTCCGATGGAAGGTGACGATCCGTGCCTTGAGTTCTTCTACGGCCTGGGGCCTAGCAAATGGCAGCCCCGGTTCCAGCCGTTCTGCAGCATTCAGTTCCGCTGCTACATTGCCCGATCGCCCTTGCTTTGCCAATATCTCGGCTTCCACAAAGCGCGCTTTGCCGCTATTAGGATGCGCCTGAATGACTTGTTTCATCATCACTTTGTGCCCCGTCCAGTTTTCCGGCCTGGGTTGCCTGGTAGACCTGGTGGGGCGTAGAAGCATCTGCGGCGAATACAGGGTCACCAAAGACAGCCACAGAGACCAGCAATACACATAAGCGCATCATTAATCTAATCAATGATGCGCTTATGTGGTGTGTCTTCTCTCGTTCAGGCAGACTGCTATGCTTTTGCCGCATAGGCTACACAATAGCCTTGTGGGCTGATTGAGCCGTCCACGACCTTGCAGGTGCCATTGGCTTTTGCGGAACTGCCGGGAACATATAACGAGCAGTTGCTGCAGTCCTGCTTCCCATTGGGCGTGTCCCGATACTGCATGGCAGCCTGGGGAACCCCGGCGAATGCGGGCGTGCTGGTGATTACAGCTGTAGTCGCGAGTACCCCGATTGAAGCAAGCATGGCGCCACCTTTCAGCAATTCGCGGCGGGAGAGTTGTTTTTGCAGAATATCGGACATCACAAACACCTTTTCTAAAATACTACGATTAAAAAACAAGGTAAGGTTCACTGAAACCCATGGCTCAGAACACGCTACTTTTTACGGCAATTGCATTAAGTTCACATACCATTCTGGTAGAAGTTTTCGTTACTCCTTTCCCATCCTGAATTACTTCCAAAGAGCTGTGACCGAAGGTAGCGGCTACTTCGATGCAATGGTAGACGCATAGGCAGCCACCGCCTCAATNNGCACGTGCCCAGTTAGAAAAGCTGACCAGCATTGATGATACCAACAGCAGCCAATATTTAATGTTCAATTTCAAGCTGATCGACTCCCCTCTCCATGTATATTACTAAATAAATATATTCTTATGCATTTATAGATATAGGCCATCAATAGTC
>DMQT01000239.1:5523-9717 GCA_003455595.1 Betaproteobacteria bacterium | reverse complement strand
GCAATGCAATGCAATGCAATGCGACGCGGGCCGGGCGCAGCCATGGGCTCAGGAATTTACTACAAAACTTAAATTCCAGTTTTCTCTCAGCATTTGGGTGATCATCTCATTGGTGACCGGTCTGCTGAAATAATAGCCTTGTATGGAATCGCACTGGCGCGAGCGCAGAAAGCTTAACTGTTCGCTGGTTTCCACACCTTCGGCGATGGTTTCCATGCCCAGGCTTTTTGCCATGGCAATGATGGCGCTGACGATGGCGGCGTCGTCGGGGTCGGTGTGAATATCGCGCACGAACGACTGGTCGATTTTAATCGTGCTGATCGGGAAACTCTTGAGATAACTCAGCGATGAATAGCCGGTGCCAAAATCGTCGATGGAGATGCGGATGCCGAGGTTGTTGAGTTCCCGCAGCGTGGCGATGGAGGCCTGGATGTCCTGAATCAGTGTGCTCTCGGTGATCTCCAGCTCCAGCAGGTGCGGCGCCAGACCGGTTTGCGCCAGAATATGGGTGATGATTTGGGTCAGATTATACTGGGCAAACTGGCGTCCAGACAGGTTGACGGCGATCGGCAGGGCTGGCAAACCGGCCAGTTGCCAGGCGATACTCTGCTGGCAGGCGGTACGCAATATCCATTCACCGATGGCGACAATCAGACCGGTTTTTTCTGCAATCGGGATGAATTCTGCGGGCGGGATATTGCCCAGCTGTGGGTGGGTCCAACGCAACAGCACCTCCATACCGCAGATTTCACCTGATTTCAGATTGATTTGCGGCTGGTAATGCAATTGCAGTTCATCGCGCCTGAGGGCGTGGTGCAGGGCGTTGCTCAGCATCAGATGCTGCAACGACTGGGCGTTCATCGATGCGGTGTAAAACTGGTAGGTGTCGCCGCCCAGATCCTTGCTGCGATTGAGGGCGATGGCGGCGTTTTTGAGCAGGCCGATGGCGCTGCGGTCGTCCAGCGGATAAACCGTGATGCCGATGCTGGTCGTCAAAAACAGCTCATGCTGCTCGATGTGGAAGGCCGCTTCAAAGCAGCCGAGGATGGTTCGCGTCAGTTCGCTCGCGTCGTTGAGCTGGGCCAGACCGCCGCATACCAGCGCGAATTCATCACCGCCCAGCCGTGCCAGCGTGTTGTTGTCACCTTTGACTTTGTCCAGGCGCTCGGCCACGGCGCGCAACAGCGAATTGCCGGTTTCATGCCCGAGCGAGTCGTTGATGGTTTTGAAACGGTCCAGGTTGAGCATCATCACTGCCACCAGTTGATGCTGGCGGTTGGCGTCGTGCATGGCTACTTCGAGACGGTCGGTGAACAGCGCCCGGTTGGGTAGCCCGGTCAGCACGTCGTGGGTGGCGAGGTGGCTCAACTGGGCTTCGTAGCGTTTGCGCTCGCTGATGTCGCGCATGATGCCGGAAAAAAAGTCGATGCTGCCGTCCGCAAACTTGTGTGCCGCGATGACGGCTGACACCGGGATTTCTGTGCCGTCACGCCGCATCAGGGCGCATTCGCCAGCCCACACGCCGTTGCGCACGGCATGCGGAATCGCTTCGTTAAGCATGATCTGCACGCCCCACGGCGGCATGTAATCGGAGATACGTGTGCTGCCGATATCTTCGGTCAGATCGATTTGCAGCAGGGTGCGCCCGGCGTGGTTGATGTAGGTAACGCTGCCGTCTTTGCCGAACATGCCGATGTAGTCGGTGCCCGAATTGATGATTGCCCGCAGCCGGGCTTCGCTGTCCTGCAAGGCGCGCTGGGTTTGTTGCAGCAGTTGCTGCTGATGCTTGTGTGCCAGAACGGAGCGGATGCGGGTCGGCAGCAGGCCATAGTGGCGCGGTGCCTTGAGCACGTAATCGTCGAGCCCGGATTGCATCGCCTCAACTGCGATTTCCTCGCTGCCGGTGCCGGTAAACATGATGACCGGGCAGTTTGGCAGTGCCGCCTTGGCACGCTGTAGCAAGGCTAGCCCGTTGCTCCAGCCAAGGTGATAATCGGTCACGATCAGGTCTGGATGGTCGTTTGCCAGGCGGTGTTCGAAGCTGGCCAGATCAATGATGTGCACCACCCGCATGGCAGGGAAATCCTGTAGCAGCGCACGCATCACCAGCATGCGGTCGTCCGGGTTGTCGTCAATCAGCAGACAGGTCTGGATAAGGGGGGTATTCAAAGGCAGCTGTCCTAGGTGAGTAATTCTGGATTTTCGTTGAGGATCAGCCAGTACATACCCAGCGCTCGAACCATGGCCAGCAGGGTATCAAATGCAACGGGTTTGACTAAATAGGAATTGGCGCCCAGATCGTAGGCTTTGCCCACGTCGGCGCTTTCTTTGGAGGAGGTCATCACCACCACCGGCAGGCGATGGATGCCGGGTTGCTGACGTAGCCATTCAAGCACTTCGAGGCCAGATCGGCGCGGCAATTTCAGGTCCAGCAGCATCAGCGTGGGAAACGGGTACACGCTGCGATCGGCATACTGACCCTGGCCGCTCAGGTAGGCGATGGCGGCGTCGCCGTCGTTCACCACTTGTAACGGGTTCGCCAGCTTGGCTTTGTCCTTGGCGCGGCGGAATAGCATGACGTCATTTGGGTCATCCTCGACCAGTAACAAGGTGCCCAGTGTTGCATCCATTATTATTGTTTCCCCTCGATCTGTAACCGTATCCAGAATTGGCTGCCTTGGCCTAACGATGATGTCACGGCTACTTCTCCGCCCATGCGTATCACGCCTTTGTTGACAATGGCGAGGCCAATACCCGTGTCGGGATAGGTCTCGATGCCATGCAGGCGTTCGAATACCTGGAATATACGCTGCTGATGGGCAGGATCAATGCCTATGCCATTGTCGGCAATGAATAATTTCATGTTGTCAGCGCCGACCTCAGCCCAGATGCGTATTTGGGGCGTGATGCCGGGGGCGACAAACTTGAGCGCGTTGGACAGCAGGTTGGAGATGACCTGTACCAGGGTGGCGTGGTGGCCAATCACCACGGGCAGGTTCGAGGCCACCTCTAATCTGGCAGCCGTGTCATGGATTTCCGTTTCATGCTGCGCGATGGCTTCTGCCACCACATTGTCGAGATTGATCGGCTTGAGCCGGATTTCACCACGATTCAGACGGCTGTATGACAACAGGTCCTGGATCAGGCCATCCAGACGGTTGGCGGCGGCGTGGATTCGCTGGGCAAAGTCTTGCCCGCTGGCGTCGAGCTGCTCAGCATGGTCTTCCAGCAATGCCTGGGTAAAGCCTTGAATGGCCCGCAGCGGGGCGCGCAAGTCGTGCGATACCGAGTAGCTGAAGGCTTCCAGCTCTCGATTGGTGGCCTGCAAATCGGCGGTTCGATGCGCCACGCGCTGTTCGAGTTCCTGGTTGAGCAGGCGCAGCGCTGCTTCGGCGCGTTTGCGTTCGGTGATGTCGTAAGCAGTGGCAAGACCTGCGGAGATATCCTCAAAGTCTATGGTGTCAGCCGTGATTTCCAGCCAGCGTTCCACACCTGATTGGGTAATGATTTTGAGCTCATAACGCGCGCGGCCACCGCGGTCATACTGCCGTGCCAGGGAACGATCCATGACCATGGCGCGATAATCCGGGTGGACAATATCCCACAAATTCATGGTCAGTAGCGCCGCTTCACTGTAGCCGCTGTAGGCGATAGCCTGTGGATTGACGTAGCGCAAACGGCCGCCATGATGGATGAACACCGCTACCGAGATGGTATCGGTGATTTTGCGCAGGCGTTTTTCCTGTAACTGTAACTCTGCATTTGCGCGCTGCGTGGCAGCCAGCTCGCGTCGCAACAGCCAGAAAATCAGCCCTGCGCTGGTCAGCACAAAGGCCATGCCCTTGATTGTCTGCGATGCCGCGAGGTGCTGGATATCGGTTACCAGCATAAGCAGTAGGCGATCCGAAAAAAATATCCAGACGGCAGAAAAAACCAGGTAAATCAGCGCAATGCGGGCGGGCGGGGAGGTCATCGCAAAGTCTCCTGTCAGTGTTGCAGGCTGCCGTAGAGGCGGGCGTACAGCCCGTCGTTCTGGATCAGATCGGCGTGCACGCCGTGCTCGATGATTTCGCCGCCGTCGAACACATACACCCGGTCGGCCTGCTTCACTGCGGACAGCCGGTGCGCAATGATGAGCGTGGTGCGGTGGGCCAGAAAATCGTGCAGCGCGGCGTGCAGGCGCGCTTCGGTATC
>DMQT01000239.1:0-5394 GCA_003455595.1 Betaproteobacteria bacterium | reverse complement strand
GCCAGTCGCTGGCGCTGCCCGCCCGACAGGCGCACGCCTTGCCGACCCACCAGGGTGTCGAGTTGCCTGGGCATGGCACGTACCGTGTCGGCCAGCTGGGCGACTTCCAGCGCCTGCCATAGTGCGGCGTCGGACTGTTTGCGTCCCAGGCTCAGGTTCATGCGCACGCTGTCGTTGAACAGCGCCGGGTGTTGCAGCACGGTAGCGACGTTCTCGCGCACCACATCGAGGCCGATTTCGGTGGTCGGCACGCCGTCGAATAATACGCTGCCGGACTGTGGCTGGTACAGGCCGAGGATGACCTGTACCAGTGTCGATTTGCCGCCGCCGGAGGCACCCACCAGCGCGACTTTTTCGCCGCGTTCAAGTTTGAGGCTGACACCGTTCAAGATGTCGTTTTCGCCGTAGCGGAAGTGCAGGTCGTGGATTTCCAGGCCGACGCTGTGCTGGCCTGCGAACGGGTTGTGTTTGTGGGGGTATTGCGGCTCGTCCTTGAGTGCCAGCAGTTGATTGATGCGCGCCAGCGCGGCCCTGGCGCCGAACCAGGCGTACTGAATGCCGAGGATGTCCTGCACCGGGCCTATCATGAACCACAGGTAGCCGAATACCGCCATCATCTCGCCGATGGTGAGCCCGGAATACAGCACCATCAGCATGCTCACGCCGCGAAAGATGTCGAAGCCGAACAGGAACACCAGAAACGAGGCACGGCTGGCGGCGTCGCTCTGCCATGAAAACGCAGCGGCATGGGTGCGGATGTTTTGAGCACGGTCAATGACGCGGGCAAGGTAGTGACGTTCGCGGTTGAGCGCGCGAATCTGGCTGATGCCGTCGAGGGTTTCTATGAGCGCCTGCTGGAACACTTCGAATGCGCTGTTTTCGTGCTTTTTCAGGTCTTTGACGCGCTTGCCCAGCACCGTGGTGAAGTAGATCACCAGCGGGTTGAGCAGCAGGATGAACAGCGCCAGTTGCCAGTTCATCCACAACAGCACCGCAGTCACGCCGAGCAGCGACAGCACAGCGACGACGAATTTGGCCACCGCCGCACCGATGAAGTCGTCCACCGCATTCAAGTCCGTCACAAAATGCGAGGCCACCGTGCCGCTGCCCAGGGTTTCGTATTCCACCATGGCGATGCGTCCAAGCCGATCCAGCATCTGGCGGCGCAGGCGATAGGTCACGTCTTTGGCAATCAAAGTGAACTCGCGGCTCTGCCACACGCCTGCCAGCATGGACATTAAACGCAGTAGCAGCGTGGCGACCAGCACGCCACCGATGTAGAGCAAGGGCGTGTGCCAGTTTGCCGGCGTCAGCGCATTGATCGCATGCGTCAGCGCGCCCGGTTTATTGAGCAGCACTTCATCCACCAACAGCGGCAACAGCAAGGGAATCGGCACACTCGCGGCCGCTGCGAATAGCGCTACCAGGTGCGCAATCACCAGCGCGCGCTTGTGCTCGCGCGCAATGCCGAGCACATACGACCAGGTGTAGGCGGGTGGCGTCATGCGTGCAGCAGCATCCAGCTCACAGCCATGGCGAGCACGATGGCGGCCATGCCGAGAGCGGTTCTGCGGATTAACTGGGCGCTGCCGATGAACACGATCATGCCGAATTTAAACGTCATGTTGGCGATGTAGGCGATGCTGATGGCAGTGACAACCTCGCTTTGCGTCAGCTTGCCGAGTTCAAATAAATGCAGGCTGGAGAGCGTGATGGGATCAACGTCGGTCAGCCCCGACACCAGTGCCACGGTGTAGAGCCCGCTGCTACCGGCATAGTCAGACAACCAGGCGGCGGCGAATAGCACCACGCCATACAACAAGCCAAAGCTCAACGCAGTGCGCAATTCGGTTGGGTTGCTGAGCGCCAGTTCCGGTACCGCAGCATTGCTGCGCCAGAACAGGGCGGTGCAGATCAATCCGGCGATCAGTCCGCTGCCGAGTATCGGCAACAAAGCGGGCAGCAGACCGGGCGATAGCACCGTTGCCAGCACACCCAGGCGCACCAGTACCACTAAATTAGCCAGCAGGATGACCACCACGGCAATGTGCGTCAGCGCTGGGTTGTCGCGGCTGTGGCGTGCGTAGATCAGGGTCGTGGCCGTACTTGATACCAGGCCGCCCAGCAGCCCCATCAGCGCCGTACCGTGGCGTTGTCCGACGATACGCAGCGCAGCATAACCGGCCAGACTCACGCCGGAGATCAGCACCACCATCCACCAGATCTGATATGGGTTGAGCGCCTGATACGGGCCGTAATTCTGGTTGGGCAACAGCGGCAATATCACCAGCGACAGCACGGCAAATTGCAGAAAGGAAATCACGTCGCGCTGGGTCAGTTTTTGCGTGATGCCGTGCAGTTCGGTCTTGAAATACAGCAACAGCGTGGCGACCACCGCCAGCATGATGGCGAGCTGATGATAGCCGTACCACACCATCGCCCCCAGCCCGTAGCACAGGACGATGGCGGCAACGGTAGTGGTGCCGGGGTCGCCGCTACTGTCCGGCTCTTGCGCGTAGGCGCTGACCATCATGCCACCCACCACCAGCAGGCCGCCCGCCAATACCCAGGCGCTGCTGGTTTGTGCCGACAATAACGCCGCCAGCGTGCCGAACAGCGCCACCAGGGTGAAGGTGCGCAGTCCAGCCTTGGCGGTCGGCGTGCGCTCGCGCTCCAGGCCGATGAGCAGGCCGATGGCCAGACTGATGGCGAAGGCGGGCAAGTGTTCCAGTCCGCCGTTGCTGATTAGGGTGGCGTTGATTTAAGGCTCCTCGGCCCAATGCTCCAGTTTCAATTGTAGGCTGATATTGCCGTTGTAAAGGTTGGTCTCAGGCCGGAACACCGCCTGGATGCGCTCTGGCAGCGGCAGGTCGCGGAAAAACAGGATGCTGTCGAACAGCTGGCCTTGCATGTCCAGCCGCAGTTTCAGGTGCTTCTCACCGACGATGCGTTGTTGCGCGACGCGAAATACACCGTTGAAACTGGGTGCCGGAAAGCCTTGCCCCCACACCGGCTGATTGAGCGCCTGCGCCAGTTCCAGGCTGATGGCGGTGAGTGGCAATTCGCCGTCGGTTTCGATCACCCGCGCCAGGTCGGCGGGTTTGAGCAGTTGTTGCACGGTGGCTTCAAACAGTTCGCCAAAGCGCATCAGATCCGCTTCGCGGATCGTCAGCCCGGCGGCAGCGGCGTGGCCGCCAAACTTGAGGATCAGATCGGGCGCGCGTTTCGAGACGATATCCAGCGCATCGCGCAGGTGGAGTGGGGCAATCGAGCGCCCGGAACCCTTGATTTCGCCGTTGGTGCCACGCGCAAAGCAGATCGCCGGGCGGTGGAATTTGTCTTTCAGCCGTGAGGCGAGGATGCCGATCACGCCCTGGTGCCAGTCGGCGTCGAACAGCACCACGCTGTAACTGTCGTCGGTTTCGATGCTGTCGAGCGCGGCCAGTGCCGATGCCTGCATGTCGGCCTCGATGCTGCGGCGTTCGGCGTTGAGCGCGTGCAGGCGCTGCGCCATCACCTGCGCGGCGTCTTCGTCTTCACTCAGCAGGCAGGCGATGCCGAGCGACATGTCCTCCAGCCGTCCGGCGGCATTCAGGCGCGGCCCGACCATGAACCCCAGATCGGACGCCGATGCCCGTAGCGGGTCGCGCCCGGCGGCGGCAAACAGCGCACGGATACCGGCGCAGGCACGACCGCCACGCATGCGGCGCAGTCCCTGCTCGACCAGAATACGGTTGTTGACGTCCAGTCGCACCACGTCGGCCACCGTGCCCAGCGCCACGATGTCAAGTAGCTGCGCCAGATTGGGCGCGGTGTCGGCGCTGAATACGCCGCGCGCCCGCAACTCGGCGCGTAGCGCCAGCAGCACATAAAACATCACCCCCACGCCCGCCAGATGCTTGCTGGGGAACGGGCAGCCGGGCTGATTCGGGTTGACGATCAGCGCCTCGGGCAAGCTGTCGCCGGGCAGGTGGTGGTCGGTGACCAGTACCTCGATGCCCAGCCGTTTGGCCTCGGCCACGCCCTCGACACTGGCGATACCGTTGTCCACCGTCACGATTAAATCCGGCTGGCGCTCACTCGCAAGCTGCACGATTTCCGGCGTCAATCCGTAGCCGTACTCAAACCGGTTCGGTACAAGATAATCGGCATGGCCGCCGAGCAGCGCCAGCCCGCGCACCGCCACGGCGCACGCGGTGGCACCGTCGGCGTCGTAATCCGCGACGATGAGGATGCGTTCATGGCGTGCAATGGCGTCGGCCAGACGGCACGCGGCGGCGTGGCTGTTTTTAAGCGTATCGAACGGAATCAGCCCGGCCAGCTGGGTGTCGAGTTGTTCAGCATGGGTAATGCCGCGTGCCGCGTACACCCGCGCCAGCACCGGGTGCACGCCGCCGGCGGCCAGCGTGCAGGCAATGGCTTCGGGATAGGGGCGGGCGCTGAATGGCTTATTCAACGACGCGCACGTCCTTGACGAAATATTCGGTTTCGGCAAAGCAGCTCGATGGCACGCCGATGTGCTGCTCGTAAGTCAAATCGACGCGTTTGCCCAGGCTTTGGTTGATTTTGGCCGCCACCGCCGGGTCAGTGACACTGAACAGGAATTTCTCGCTCAAGGTACCCGGCATGGTCACCATCGCCAGCTCGCCTTCCCAAGTCTTGCATAACCAGCCTTTTTTGGAGAATTTCTGCACGTAACCGGCACGGTCACCCGACGAGTATGACCAGTTCAGGACAAACCAGGTGTAAGCCGCAAACAGCGCCAGTGGTATCAGGATGATGGCCACGACCCACGGCCACGCACTGCGTTTTTTGATGGAGGTTTGCATGGTTGTCCCCTTGATTGAAGCCGCCATTTTAGCGCGATTGCACGGTTATAATGACGCGCTGATTTCAAGGAACACGCATGCATACCACCATCGACCTGATCCGTCACGGCGAACCTGTCGGCGGGCGAAAATACCGCGGCCAGACCGACGACCCGCTGTCGGAAAAAGGCTGGGCGCAGATGTGGGCAGCGGTGGGCGATTATGCGCGATGGCAGCACATCGTCAGCTCGCCACTCAGCCGCTGTCAGGCGTTTGCCGAGGCGCTGGCTGAAAAACGCGGCATCCCCGTCAGCGTGGAAGCGCGTTTCAAGGAAGTGACGTTCGGCGTATGGGAAGGCCAGACCGCAGCCCAGCTCAGCGTCGATCAACCGGACCTGTTATTCAACTTCAAGTGCGACCCGGTGGCACATCGCCCGGCCGGTGCTGAATCGATAGTCGATTTCCATGCGCGTGCTGCCGCAGGCTGGGACGCCCTGCTGGCCGCGCATCCGGGCAAACACCTGCTGGTTGTGTGCCACGCCGGGGTGATCCGTATGTTGCTGGCGCAGGTGCTGGGCATGCCGCC
>DMQT01000072.1:4032-4471 GCA_003455595.1 Betaproteobacteria bacterium | reverse complement strand
CCGGGCTGATGTGGTCGGTGGTGACCGAATCGCCAAATACTGCCAGCGCGCGTGCGTTGTGGATTACGCCACTGTCGCCTGCGGCACCGTCAAAGAACGGGGGTTGCTGGATGTAAGTGGATTTGTCATCCCATTCGTAGACTGCGCCGACGGGTGCGGGTACGGCGGCCCACAGTGGATTATTGGCGGAAAAGTCGGCGTAGAGCTGACGGTAAGTGTCCGGGTTGGTCGCTGTGCCCATCACCGCAGCGACTTCGGCCAGTGTCGGCCAGATGTCCTTGAGATACACCGGCAGCCCGTCGCGCCCGTTGCCCAGTGGTTCGGTGGCGAGATCCTTGTTCATACTGCCTGCCAGTGCATATGCCACCACCAGCGGCGGGCTCATGAGGAAGTTGGCTTTCACATTCTGATGCACGCGCGCCTCGAAGTTGCGGTTGCC
>DMQT01000072.1:3596-3913 GCA_003455595.1 Betaproteobacteria bacterium | reverse complement strand
GCGGCGATCAGGTCGTTGCCGGTAATCGCCGATTCGATGGCAGCGGACAAGGGCCCGGAATTGCCGATACACGTGGTGCAGCCGTAACCCACCAGTTTGAAGCCGACGTCTCCCAGCGCGTCGAGCAAGCCGGCGGCTTTGAGGTATTCAGTCACCACGCGTGAGCCGGGACCGAGCGAGGTCTTGACGTGAGGCGATACCGTCAGGCCTTTTTCGACCGCTTTTTTCGCCAGCAAGCCGGCCGCCAGCATTACGCTGGGGTTGGAGGTGTTGGTGCACGAGGTAATCGCGGCGATCACCACGTCGCCGTGGCCGAG
>DMQT01000072.1:0-3480 GCA_003455595.1 Betaproteobacteria bacterium | reverse complement strand
GGTTGTCCACCATTTCGCGTTCAATCACGACGGCTGGATCGACACCCCCTGCGGGCAAGCTGTCGGTGCTTTGCGTACCGCCGCCCGAGATATCCGTCCCAGCGGGGGCAGGTGTGAGCACGATGCGCTGCGCCAGCGTCGCGGCTGTCTTGCCATAGCCGCCTTCGACCACGGGTTTGACGAACAAGTCGGCAAACGTCTGTTTGACCTGATCCAGCTCGATGCGATCCTGCGGGCGGCGCGGCCCCGCCACACTCGGTACCACGCTGCCCAGATCCATTTCCAGTACTTGGGAATAATCGCAATCACCCGCGTTGGGAATGCCGAACAGCCCTTGCGCCTTGAAGTAATTGCGCAGGGTATCAACCTGCTCGATGCTGCGCCCGGTCGCGGTGTAATAGGCGCAGGTGACCTCGTCGACCGGGAAAAATCCCATGGTCGCGCCGTATTCGGGTGCCATGTTGGCGATGGTGGCGCGGTCTGGCAGCGACAGGGCCGTTGCGCCTTCGCCGAAAAACTCGACGAACTTGCCCACCACTTTGGATTTACGCAGCATTTCAGTCACGGTGAGCACCACGTCGGTAGCGGTCACGCCTTCATGGATGCGGCCTTTGAGATGTACGCCGACCACATCAGGAGTAAGGAAATATACCGGCTGACCGAGCATGCCCGCTTCGGCTTCGATGCCGCCCACGCCCCAGGCAACGATGCCCAGACCGTTGATCATGGTGGTGTGCGAATCCGTTCCCACCAGCGTATCCGGGTAATGCACGCCGTTATTTTCCATCACGCCACGCGCGAGGTATTCCAGGTTGACCTGGTGCACGATACCAATGCCGGGTGGCACCACTTTAAACGTATCAAACGCCTGCATGCCCCATTTCAAAAACTGGTAACGCTCACGGTTACGGATGAACTCCAGTTGCATGTTTTGTTGCAGCGCGTCGGGCTGATTGAACACGTCGACTTGTACGGAGTGATCAACGACCATGTCCACCGGTACCAGCGGCTCGATGATCTTGGGATTTTTACCGGCCTTGGCGGCGGCCGAGCGCATGGCTGCGAGATCGGCCAGCAGTGGCACACCGGTGAAATCCTGCAGCAGAATGCGTGCCACAACGAAGGGAATTTCAGCCGTGCGCACAGCATTAGGCTGCCAGTTGGCCAACTCGTGAATGTGCTGCTCGGTGATTTTTTTGCCGTCGCAATTGCGCAACACGGCTTCCAGCACGATGCGGATCGATACCGGCAGGCGCGAAATCCTGCCGATGCCAGCGGCTGCCAGTGCAGGCAGGGAATAAAAGTGCCCCTGCTGGCCGTTGCCAAGCGTGAATTCTGAGAGTGTGTTGAACAAGCTATGGGGTGTGTTCATGGTGTATCAATGCCTGGGAACATAACCGTTGCATTTTACCGCACTTTGCACACTGTCGAGCCTGCGGTCGGATGGTTTAAGCGGGTGTAACCTGAGAAATCGTACAGCCGCATTTATGGTTGGATTTACCCGGTAATTATTTTATGGTACGACTGTAGTCGCGCGCATGCGCCAGGCCAGGCTATCAATTACCCATCAGGAGAGAATCATGAACGCAGTTGTGGAGTTTCAGCAATACAGCCATGCCAGCTTTGAACAAATCCGCACCCGCTTTGATGAAGAATTTGGTGTGATGTGGTCTTTTATGCGGCCGGAGCCCCGGCCTTGTTTTACCCATACAGCTTTGCAAGAACTTTTGATGTATCAGCATAACCTTGAGAGTATGAAGGGGCGCGTTGTAACAAATGGCATGCTAAAACAAGCTAACTATATGGTGTTAGCTTCTGATCTGCCCGGCGTGTTTAATTTGGGCGGTGACTTGTTTATTTTTAATAAGGCCATTCAGCAGCAGGATAGATCGGGGCTTTTGTCTTATGCAAAAATGTGTATTGACAATGTTTGGACTTATTACAACATGCAAGCTCCAATTACGACAATATCTCTGGTACAGGGTCAGGCAATGGGAGGCGGATTTGAATCAGCCTTGTCTGCACATGTAATGATTGCCGAAAAGAGCGCATTAATGGGTTTGCCTGAAGTATTGTTCAATCTTTTCCCGGGCATGGGCGCATTGAGTTTTCTGTCGCGTAAAATCGGCATGCGTGCTGCAGAAGCCATGGTGCGCTCCGGTCGGGTTTATACCGCTACCGAACTGTATGAAATGGGCGTGGTAGATGTATTGGCAGAAGATGGGCAGGGTGAAAAAGCCTTGTATGACTGGATACGCAAAAATCATCGTTCACTTAATTCTTTTCAAGCGATACAGCGTGCCAAACAGCGCGTTAATCCGCTCACCGTGGAGGAGCTCTATGAGATCACCGAAATATGGGTCGATGCGGCGTTGCGTTTGAGCGAGCGCGATCTCAAGATCATGGAGCGTCTGGTGCGCGCGCAAAACCGGAAAGTAGGTCCGAAAATACCTGCAGAAGCGGAACAGGCGATTGCTTGAGACAGTTATTGATTCGGCCATGACATGATTTCAAAACAGCGTAAATCATGTCTAGCTACAAAGCATCCGATCCTTACCCGGTCGAATCAATAGGCCATAAAAACAGCGCGTTATTGAGACGGTTTGCTATGACGTCAGAAACAGGCTCCGCTCTGTTTCTGAAACAGCATAAAAGTATTCAGCGGTCGTCTCAATAACGCGTGGCCGATTGACGCCGGTTGAGATAGTCTTCAATACAGGCTTGTGCAGTCAGAGAGTCAGCGCGCAGCAAACCGACCATGGCCGAGCCGCGAAATCGTAGCTCGCCGGGGTCGGCGCGGTCTATTGTTTCAGCACGTTTGAAGACATTGCGTGCGCCAATGCTCAGACTGTTGCCTTTGAGCGCATGGCAGTGGTCGCGCAAGATGCCATATTGCTTGAGTTGGACGGCTTCTCCGATCTGGTCGAGCAGCGCCTCTGAATCACGCAGATAGTTACGCAGCAAGCGTTGAACAAACAATGAGTCACCGGCTCCCAGCCTTTCCAGCTCCATCAGCGTATTGATATCCAGCACTTCGCCCAAGTCTGCAACATCGATATCCGCCTGCGCTGGCGTCGCACCCCGCATGGCGATATTGAGCCAGTTTTCTGCGGTCGCTGCTGGCATGTCAAGCAGCCCGGCTATGGTGTCAAACAAAGTGTGTGCATCGACCGGTTTGTTCAGGAAAGCATCATAGCCCGCTTCGCTGGCGGCTTGCCGTGCTTCAGTAGTGGCATCCGCAGTGAACAGAATGAAACGGGTATGCGAGTCATCAGGTCGGGTAAAATGGTACAGCTTCAATGCGTCCGTACCGCTCATGCCTGCCATGTTCAGGTCGGCGATAACCACATCGAAGCTGTCCTGCTCAAGTTGATCAAGTAATTCCTCGCCATTGTTCGCCAGGCAGATACGGTGCCCTGCAAGCTCCAGCAGGCGCAACAATATTTTCTGGTTGGTCGCGTCATCTTCGCAAATGAGAAT
>DMQT01000318.1:1199-3348 GCA_003455595.1 Betaproteobacteria bacterium | reverse complement strand
GCAGAAGACGGCATACGAGATGTAGAGAGGTCTCGTGGGCTCGGAGATGTGTATAAGAGACAGTCCCTGTTCCGCGCTGCGCCGTATATCCAGTTTGCTTGCATGGTACTGGTTGCGAGCATTGTGCCGATTGTGGCGACAGATCTGCCGTTTGCTGCCGCTGCCGACGTTATCGCGCTGGTGGGATTGTTTGCGCTGGCACGGCTGTTCGCGGCGCTGGCGGCGATGGATGTCGGCACCGCGTTCGGCAGCATGGGCGCGCGGCGCGAGATGTTGGTGGCCAGTCTGGCTGAACCGGCGCTGCTGATGATCCTTTTCACACCCGCGCTGATTGCCCATTCCACCTCGCTCACGACGATCGTCGAAGTGCTCGCGCATCGGGAATTCGTGCTTTATCCCAGCCTCGCCTTTGCCGCGCTGGCGTTTGCCATGGTGGCGCTGGCCGAGAACGCCCGCATCCCGGTTGACAATCCCGCCACTCACCTTGAACTGACCATGATCCACGAGGCCATGATTCTGGAATATTCGGCGCGCCACCTGGCGCTGATCGAATGGGCGAGCGCGATCAAGCTGAGCAACTACAGCGCGATCGGCATCGCCTTGTTTCTGCCGTGGGGTATCGCCGGTGCGGGTGACTGGCGCGCCGTACCGCTGGCATTGGCGCTGCTGTTCGTTAAACTGCTGCTGGGTGGTGCCGGGCTGGCCCTGCTGGAGACCCTGTCGGCCAAGCTGCGCATTTTCCGCGCGCCGGAATTCCTGGGAACTGCATTTCTGCTTGCAGTCCTGGGAATGCTGATGTTGGAGCTGTAAACGATGGCTACATTTACCGGACAGCTGATTAATTTTCTGGCGGCACTGCTGCTGTTGATCGCGTTCGCCATGCTATCGCAGCGGCGTATTCTGTCCCTGATCTACCTGTTCGCCTGGCAGGGATTTGTACTTACGGTGAGCACCACGGTGGTGGCGTACTCTACCCACCAGCCCCATTTGTATTATTCGGCCTTTTTGACCCTGGTACTGAAGGCGTTCCTGCTGCCCTGGATACTGCACCGGCTGATTATCCGCCTCAATATCAAGTGGGACGTGGAAACCATGATCAACGTCCCGACGACCATGCTGGTCGGCATCGCCCTGGTGATCTTCGCCTTCAACCTGGCGGCACCGATTTCGCAGCTGGCCGACACCATTACCCGCAGCACCCTGGGCATCGCCATGGCCAGCGTGCTGCTGTCCTTCCTGATGATGATTACCCGGCACAAGGCCGTGGCGCAGGTGGTCGGCTTCCTGGCGATGGAAAACGGGCTGTTCTTTGCCGCCACCAGTGCCACTTACGGCATGCCGATGGTGGTTGAGCTGGGCATCGCGCTTGACGTGCTGGTGGGAACCTTCATTTTCGGTATTTTCTTCTTCCAGATCCGGGAAACTTTCGACAGTCTGGATATTAAAAATCTGGAAAAACTGAAAGAGGATTGAGGTGGAAATTCTTTGGCTACTGGGTGTTCCTCTGTGCGGCGGGATATTGCTGGCCCTGTTCGGCCACAAGCGTTGGGCGCACGAACTCAACACGTTGATGAGCCTGGCCACTTTCATTGCCGCTGCCGTTCTCACCGCCCGCATCGTCAACCAAGGGCCGATGACGGCGTTCGGCGAACAGTTCTTCATCGATTCGTTCAATGTTTTCCTGGTCGCGCTGACTGCCTTCGTGGGATTCACCACCGCGCTGTTTTCGCGCGCCTACATGCGCATCGAACAGCTCCACGGCAAGCTGTCGGCGAATATGCTGCGCCTCTACCACAGCATGTACCAGATGTTCACCTTTACCATGCTGCTGGCGCTGACCACCAACAACATGGGTATCCTGTGGGTGGCGATGGAAGCCGCCACCCTCACCACCGTGCTGCTGGTCAGCCTGTACCGTACCCCGGCCAGCCTGGAGGCGGCGTGGAAGTATTTCATCCTGTGCGGCGTCGGTATCGCGCAGGCGCTGTTCGGCACCATCCTGCTGTATTTCGCGGCAGAAAAACTCCTCGGGGCAGGGGGCAATGCGCTGCTCTGGACCCATCTCAACGAGGTGAAAGGCCACCTGGAACCCACCGTACTGTCGCTGGCCTTCGTCTTTCTGCTGGTGGGTTACGGCACCAAAGTCGGC
>DMQT01000318.1:0-1036 GCA_003455595.1 Betaproteobacteria bacterium | reverse complement strand
TCCGCGGTGCTGTCCGGTTTGCTGCTCAATGTTGCGTTGTACGCGGTGGTGCGCAGCAAAGTGCTGGTGGACGGAGCGCTCGGCTCGCATCTGGCTGGCAACCTGATGATGGGGTTTGGTCTGTTCAGCGTGGTGGTTGCGGCGTTTTTCCTGTCGCGGCAAAAGGACGTCAAGCGCATGTTCGCCTATTCCTCGATCGAGCACATGGGCCTGACGACGTTCGCGTTCGGCATGGGCGGCGCGGTTGCCACCTTCGCTGCACTGCTGCACATGACGGTGCACTCGCTCACCAAGTCGGCCATCTTCTTCACGGTGGGTCATGCGGCACAGAAGACCGGCTCGCAGTTGATCGAAAACATTCGCGGCCTGATCGATACCAATCCCACCATCGGCTGGGGCTTGATGCTGGGCAGCCTGGCGATCCTCGGCATGCCGCCGTTCGGCGTGTTCGCCAGTGAATTCCTGATTATCACCACCGCCATGCATGAGCATCCCTGGGCCACGCCGTTCCTGCTGGTAGCGCTGGGGGTCGCCTTTGCCGCTATTTTCACCCGGGTGCAGGAAATGGTGTTCGGGGAGACGACGGGTAAGCGTCTGCCGCACCCGCCCGCGCTGATTCCGGTATTTGTGCATCTTGCCCTGGTATTGCTGCTGGGGCTGTACATCCCGCCTTATCTTGCCGACTGGTACCGCCAAGCAGCGCGGCTGATCGGCTGAAGGAGCCACATGCGCATTGAAGATTTTGACCTTGCACTGTCTCCGGTTCCCGGTGCGGCACCGGTGTGGCACGGCGATGTGGATGCCGCAGCATGGCGCCAGGTCTGCCAGCAGGTGCATGACAAGGGCGGGCGTCTGGTCGCGCTGTGGGGAAGCGATCGACGCGAACTGGGGCGGGGTTTTGTCGTGCACGCGGCGCTGGTTATCCGTTCCGGGCTGGTGTGGCTGACGCTGTCCGCCGACCATGAAGCGTATCCTGGCATTGACGATATTTTCCCGGTGGCGAGCCGCATGCAGCGCGCGCTCGGCGACCTGCTCG
>DMQT01000164.1:7955-14829 GCA_003455595.1 Betaproteobacteria bacterium | reverse complement strand
AACGGACTATTGGGAAAAGTGGCAATCACGGGTAAAATCGGCGTCCATTAATCATCAAGTATCTTATCACGCGGGGTGGTTCATACCGCCCGCCCCCAGCCCCTAAGGATCCAAGTTGGAACTCTCGAAGCGTGTTCAGGCTATCAAGCCCTCCCCCACCCTCGCCGTCACGGCGCGTGCCGCCAAACTCAAAGCCGAAGGCAAAGACATCATCGGCCTCGGCGCAGGCGAACCCGACTTTGACACGCCGCAGCACATCAAGGACGCAGCCGTAGATGCCATCGCGCGCGGTTTCACCAAATACACGGCGGTGGGCGGCACTCCGTCTTTGAAGCAGGCAGTCATCAACAAGTTCAAACGCGATAACGGACTGGACTACAACGCCAAGCAAATCCTGGTGTCATGTGGCGGCAAGCAGAGCTTTTTCAACCTGGTGCAGGCGCTGATCAATCCCGGCGACGAAGTGATTATTCCCGCGCCGTATTGGGTGTCTTACCCGGATATCGTGATTCTGGCAGGCGGCACGCCGGTCATCATTGAAGCCGGAATCGACCAGGGTTTCAAGATCACGCCGGAACAACTAAAATCCGCGCTCAACCCCAACACCAAATTAGTCGTGCTCAACAGCCCGAGCAATCCCAGCGGTGCCGTCTACACGCTGGACGAACTGGCCGCGCTGGGCGACGTGCTGCGCGCCTGGCCGCAAGCGATTATCGCCACCGATGACATGTACGAACACATCCTGCTACAGGACGAACCGTTCGCCAACATCCTCAACGCCTGCCCCGATCTGTATGACCGCACCATGGTGCTGAACGGCGTGTCCAAGGCGTATGCCATGACCGGCTGGCGCATCGGCTACTGTGCCGGGCCCGAAACGCTGATTACCGCGATGGAAAACGTGCAGTCGCAATCGACCTCCAACCCGACGTCGATTTCGCAAGTGGCGGCGGAAGCTGCGCTGAATGGCGATCAGGCTTGCATCACGCCGATGCTGGCAGCGTTTCGCGAGCGTCATGCCTATGTGGTGGCGGCGTTGAATGCCATCCCCGGCATCGACTGCCTGTACGCAGGGGGTGCCTTCTACGCGTTTCCGCACGTGCGGCGTGCTATCGAACGCTTACATGAAGAAGGAAAAATCCCCCACGCGACCGATGTGGCGTTCAGCGAATACTTACTCGAACAGGTGGGCGTGGCCGTAGTACCGGGTTCTGCATTTGGTGCCGAAGGCTACGTACGGCTGTCGTTTGCCACCTCGATGGACAACCTCAAGGCGGCGCTGCAGCGCATACACACACTGCTGACCTGAGCCAGCGTCACCCAATAAAAAAGGCCGGGATTACCGGCCTTTTTTATTGGGTGAAAACCTGTCAGAAACGGTGGTTGAACTGTGCGCTGAGAATATCGACGCTGTTGCTGTATTCACCCACCAGCGCAGGCGTCCCGGAATTGATCGCAGCATTCGCGACAAAGATGTGCGCATAGCCGAAGTCCATCGAGCTTTTGGCCGACAGTTGATACGTTGCGCCCACTGTCAACCAGGTGCGGTCAGCATCCGGAATGCGTGCCGTGCGATAGGCATCGGACACCGGCGACTGGTCATAGGCAATGCCGCCGCGCAGTTTCAGTTGCTTACTCTGCTGATAACTGGCACCAAGTGCAAAACGATAGGTGTCATCCCAGTTTTCTATCGTTGGCTGTCCGACTGTGATGCCGGTATTGCGTACGATGCGCAACTCCTGGAACCGACTCCAGCGCGTCCAGGTAATGTCACCCATCATTGCCCACTGCGGGTTGATTTGATGAAAACCGCTCAGCGAAACCGTTTCAGGCAAAGTTATTTCCGCACTGATCGGGCCATTGGGTGCTGGCACGCCAGTGAACGTCACGTCGCCTTCGAGTTTATGGCGCACATCCGAGCGATACGCCAGACCAAAGCGCGTCGCCGGGTTCAATTCATATAACACGCCCAGATTGTAGCCAACGCTCCAATCGTCCCCCTTCACCTTCGCCTGACCCTCTGGACCAGCGCCAAGATAAACGGCATTGGTGAGTTCCGCCGAGATATATTGCGCATTCAGACCCGCACCGACCGAAAGCTGGTCATTGATCTTGTAGGCTAGCGCCGGATTGATGTTAATGGTTTTTAAGTCCGACTTGATGGCCTGGAACCGTCCCATCCAGCTTGGGTCGTATTCGGTTTTCAGACCGAACGGCGAAGAAATCCCCAGCCCTGCACGCAGGTTTTGGCTCAGTTCTGTCACGTAGTAAAAATTGGGTACCGGTGTCCAATTGCCCGCATCACCACCATTGCCGCCGAGTGGTCGGCCTGCGGCGGCGACGCTCGCCGTATTGGAGAATTCAACAGTCGGTTTAATAGCATGCAGCACCAGCGATAACTGAGACCCGGACAACCGCGTCATACCAGCCGGATTGAAAAATACCGTGCTGGCGTCTTCCGCACTGGCTGCCCCCCCGGCAAACGCGTTGCCCAATCCACTCACACTTTCTTCAATCAGGGAGAATCCGGCGCTGGATGCCGTGCCTGAGAACCCCAACAAACCCAAGGCCACCAGCCATGCATCCCATTTCATATTATTCTTCATTATTGTCCACCCTTCGCCAAGTCAAAAAACCGTCACAATGTAGCCGATTCTGACTAATTGCGCTTGTAAATATCTTCAAACCGGACGATGTCATCCTCGCCCAGATAGGCGCCCGATTGCACTTCGATCATGTGCAGCGCAATCTTGCCGGCATTTTCCAGGCGGTGGGTGCTGCCAAGCGGAATGTAGGTTGACTGATTTTCGGTCAACAGGATCACTTCGTCGTCGCGCGTGACGCGTGCGGTGCCGCTCACCACGATCCAGTGCTCGGCACGGTGGTGATGCATTTGCAGCGACAGCTTTTCACCCGGCGTCACCATGATGCGTTTGACCTGAAACCGTTCACCGCTGTCGATGCCTTCGTACCAGCCCCAAGGGCGGAACACGCGGGTGTGATTGAGGTGTTCGGTACGGCCATGCTGCTTGAGGTATTCAACTGTTTTTTTGACGTCCTGAACGCAATCCTTGTGCGCCACCATCACCGCATCGGCAGTTTCAACGACCACCAGATCGGATACCCCAATTACTGCCACCATACGACTTTCAGCACGAATCAGGTTGTTGTGTGCGGCGTCGATGTAGATATCGCCACGCAACACATTACCTTGGGCATCCTTGTCACCCACTTCCCATAACGCCGACCACGAACCGATGTCACTCCAGCCCATGTCTACCGGCACTACGACGGCTTTTCGGGTGCGCTCCATCACGGCGTAGTCGATGGATTCGGATGGGCAGGTTTCGAATGCCGCGCTGTCGAGCCGGACAAAATCCAGGTCGCGTGTGCTGTTATCGAGCGCCACTTGACTGGCAGCAAAAATATCCGGATGAAATTGCTTCAATTCATTCAGAAAAGCGCTGGCCTGAAACAGGAACATGCCGCTGTTCCACAGATAATCACCCGCCGCGAGGTAAGCCTCGGCAACGTCGCGCGACGGTTTTTCGACGAAGGCTTCAACGCCATACACCTCGGCTTGGGTATCCAGTGGTTGGGCACTGCGCCGGATATAGCCATAGCCCGTCTCGGGCGCCAACGGCACGATGCCAAACGTCACCAGATGCCCGGTGCGCGCGGCTTCAGCGGCAACACTGACGGCGTGTTCAAACGCAGCAACATCGGCAATCAAATGATCCGCCGGCAATAACAACAGCAAACCATCCGGGTCGGCGGCCTGCACTGCCAACGCCGCAATCGCAGCCGCTGGCGCGGTGTTGCGGCCCATCGGCTCCAGAAAAATATTCGCCGGTGTAGCCTTGATCTCGCGCATCTGCTCGGCCACCATGAAACGGTGTTCATGGTTGCAGACCAGCGTCGGCGCGGTGACACCGCTGATGCCACGCAGCCGCAGCACAGTTTCCTGCAAAAGCGAATGCGCCGTCACCAACGGCAATAACTGTTTTGGCAACGCCGCGCGCGACAATGGCCACAGACGTGTGCCAGAACCACCAGAAAGGATGACGGGATGAATATGCATAGGACTTTTTCCAGATTCTAATCACACGAGCGTGGCCCAACGCTGGCCAGTCGCTCGAGGACGTTGGGCTACGTCAGGTTGATGGTTATTTTATCGCGGGCAGACCGGCATTATTGCTATCTGGTTGCTTGGTAGCTGCCTTGCTACCCTCGGCAAACTCTCCAAGATATTCAATTTTGGCGCTGCCTCTCAGTGTTTTCAGCGCAGTTTCGGCTGCTTCACGCTGTTTGGCGGTCATCAGGAAATGCTCTATCGCACTGCGCGATTTATCCAGTGTCATCGGTTCGTTTTGCTCGGCCAGTATCTGCAAAACAGTCATGCCGCCGGGTGCAGGCATCGCCAGCGATTGCCCAATCTGCATGCTTTGCAACTTGGGCAGGATTTCCAGTGGCAGTTGTTCTGCCGGTTTCACGCCATTGCCGCCGCGGAAAGGAATGTTCTGGCTACGCATCCAGGCCACAAAATCGCCCAGACTCTGGCTGCTGTCGAGGTGCGATTTCACTTCTTGTACGCGGTCAGGAGATACGCTAATGCTGAGTTCCTGCAAGGTGAATATGCGGCGCTGACCAAATAATTCCGGATGCTGATTGTAATAATCGCTGATTTCCGCGTCAGTGGGCTTGGCAACCCCTTTTGCCGAGCGCTCGATGAACGCTTGCGACAAGACCTGACGACGCGCAGCCTCCAGCAGCTCCCCCACGGCCGGGTCCTTGTCCAGCCGCTGTTCCATTGCTTTTTGCACCAGCAGCTGCTGGTCGACCAAGGCCTTCAAGACCTGCGGTTTGGCTGCAGCAATCTGGTCCGCCTTGGTGATATTCAAACGTGCGATCGCCTGATTCAGCTCGGCTGCCGTAATGGTGTCACCATTCACTTTTGCAATTGCCGGTGTTTGATTGTCTTGTTTATTGCTACACGCTGACAGCGCCAACCCCAATAACATTGCCAACGCGACGTTGGTTAATTTTGAATGCTGTTTCATTAATTGTCTCCCTGATTTAGTGTTATTAACGAACCATAAAATAACGGCTGGAGGGAAACTCCAGCCGCTTTGTTTGCCGTAAGCAAGGTTTAGATAGCAACCGTCTCTTCGTCAAAAGACAGGTGAATCTTATCATCCGCATCAAGGTCCACCGTGACATGCCCACCATTGGCAAGACGACCGAACAACAGTTCGTCTGCCAATGCCCGGCGAATCTCATCCTGAATCAGACGCGCCATTGGCCGTGCGCCCATGAGCGGATCAAAGCCTTTTTTGGCCAGATGCGCCTTCAGTGCATCGGTGAAATTAGCCTCCACTTTTTTCTCATGCAACTGATCTTCCAGTTGCATCAGGAATTTATCCACCACGCGCAGGATGACTTCCTGCGACAGCGATGCAAACGAAATCATGGCATCCAGGCGATTACGGAATTCCGGCGTAAAGGTACGCTTGATATCTGCCATTTCGTCACCGGTCTGCTTGCCAAGCGTGAAGCCGATACTCGATTTATTGAGTGATTCGGCACCCGCATTGGTGGTCATGATGATGATGACATTACGGAAATCCGCCTTGCGGCCATTGTTATCCGTTAGCGTGCCATGATCCATCACTTGCAACAACACGTTGAACACATCTGGATGCGCCTTTTCAATCTCATCCAACAACAGCACGGCGTAAGGATTTTTGGTAATCGCCTCGGTCAGTAATCCGCCCTGGTCAAAGCCCACATAGCCAGGTGGTGCGCCAATCAGCCGCGAAACCGCATGGCGCTCCATGTACTCGGACATATCAAAACGCACCAGCTCGATCCCCATGGTGTAGGCCAGCTGCCGTGCCACCTCGGTTTTACCCACCCCGGTCGGTCCAGAAAACAGGAACGAACCAATCGGCTTTTGCGGGTTGCCCAGACCACTACGCGCCATTTTGATGGCGGATGACAATGCGTCGATGGCTTTATCCTGGCCGAACACCACCGCTTTGAGATCACGGTCGAGATTTTTCAGCGCGTCCCGGTCGTCACTGTTGACGTTCTTGGATGGGATGCGTGCAATTTTGGCGACAATCTCTTCAATCTCGCGCTTGCTGATGATCTTTTTCTGACGCGATTTTGGCAGAATACGTTGTGCCGCCCCCGCTTCGTCGATCACGTCGATGGCTTTATCCGGCAAGTGGCGGTCATTGATGTAACGCGCCGACAACTCAGCTGCGGTGGTTAATGCCGATGCCGTATATTTGACACCGTGATGCGCCTCGAAACGCGACTTCAACCCGCGCAAAATCGCCACGGTTTCTTCTACCGAGGGCTCGTTCACATCAACTTTCTGAAAGCGCCGCGACAGCGCATGGTCTTTCTCGAAAATACCGCGATATTCGTTGTAGGTGGTCGCACCGATACATTTCAGTTGACCAGACGACAACGCAGGCTTGAGCAAGTTAGACGCATCCAGCGTGCCACCCGAGGCAGCGCCTGCACCGATTAGTGTGTGTATCTCGTCAATGAACAGAATGGCGTGTGGATTTTCATACAATTGCTTTAACACCGCTTTGAGGCGTTGCTCAAAATCACCCCGGTATTTGGTACCCGCCAGCAATGCCCCCATGTCCAAGGAATACACCGTACTCTCGGACAAAATATCCGGAATCTCGCCCTCCACAATACGCCTCGCCAAACCCTCGGCAATTGCAGTTTTGCCTACACCTGCTTCGCCAACCAACAAAGGGTTGTTTTTACGACGACGACACAGGGTCTGAATCACCCGTTCCAACTCAAGCTCACGCCCGATTAACGGATCTATTTTGCCTGCCAGCGCCTG
>DMQT01000164.1:2777-7831 GCA_003455595.1 Betaproteobacteria bacterium | reverse complement strand
CCATGAGAGATGAAGTTAACTACATCCAGACGTGTTACGCCTTGTTGATTAAGGAAATAAGCCGCGTGTGAATCTTTTTCGCCAAATATGGCTACCAGCACGTTTGCACCGGTGACCTCTTTTTTGCCCGAAGACTGCACGTGCAAAATCGCACGCTGAATGACGCGCTGAAATCCCAATGTGGGCTGCGTGTCCACTTCGTCGGTGCCGGCTACAATTGGAGTATGTTCCGCGATGAAATCAGCCACGCCTTTACGCAACTCATCCGCATTGGCCCCGCACGCACGCAGCACTTCGGCTGCCGATGGGTTATCCAGCATGGCCAGCAGCAGGTGTTCGACCGTAATGAATTCATGGCGTTTCTGACGAGCTTCCATAAATGCCATGTGCAAACTGACTTCCAATTCCTGCGCAATCATTTTATGTTTCCTCCATCACGCATTGCAGCGGATGTTGATGATGGCGGGCGAACCCGAGAACTTGCTCAACTTTGGTGGCGGCCACATCACGCGGATACACGCCGCAGACACCCATACCTTCCCTATGTACTTTGAGCATGATTTGCGTGGCCTGTTCACGACTTTTATAAAAAAAATTCTGCAATACGATAATTACAAAATCCATCGGCGTGTAATCATCATTCAGCAGCATCACCTTATACATTGGTGGTGGCTTAAGCTTGGTCTGCTGTACTTCCAATACGGTGTCGTCGCGATGCTTGGTTGCCATGTCACAGGTACTGTCTGAGGTATCAGAAACCATTTTGACTGCTGTCACGGATTTTTCAAGTGGCATGACATAAAAAAAGATTAATGCAACGCTTGCCAAATCATTTTTTCAGGAGTACAAAGTGGACTGGAGTTTGGCTTCAAGTTTCTGCAAGTCCGGTTTTGCCGTTGTGCGATCTTGATTCTCAAACAATCCCCTGGCCGTTTTGGCCTGTTTTTATCAAGGAAGTTGCAATGGCATCTGGTACAGTTAAGTGGTTCAATGATTCTAAAGGCTTTGGGTTCATCACCCCGGATGATGGTAGCGAAGATCTGTTCGCTCACTTCTCCGCCATCAACATGGGTGGTTTCAAAACCCTGAAAGAAGGTCAAAAAGTTAGCTTCGAGGTCTCCCAAGGCCCGAAAGGCAAACAAGCTTCAAACATTCAAGGCATGTAAATCGGTTGTTTCGATTTTTAAAAAACGCGGACTCAGTGCCGCGTTTTTTTTCGTCCAAAATTTGTCCAACTCGTATTTTTCCTGCCCTGTGCTAGATTGAAATCATGTTTTTGATAACCAATTGGAGAAAAAAATGCAAATTCAACGCCAAGCTGATGGTTCTGTGCTGCTGGATATGACGCAGCAAGAAGCTCGTAAATTCGCCAAAACTGTGATTGAAAATGCTGAAGACGCGCAAATGGCATTGCTCAATTTTGCATATCTCCTGAACGAAGCCCACTACGACGGCGTGAACGAATTCCGCCAGCCTCCGCATGCCTGGGAGTCCGGTGCGGCAAGTCCTTCGCCCAAATCTGCCACCTAGGAGCACGCCATGAACATTTCCACCTTGGACAAACAATCAGCACAGATCCATGTACTGGGCGACGAGGCCTCTCATTTGCTGGCAGGCCTGGAAGCAATGCGTAGCGAATTAGGTGAACTGGCAGAGGAGTTGATCACTCTGTTACGCGGCACAGGCATTGAACCCGCGCACGCACCTGATCATATCCGAACCGAATATGGCGGTCCGGAATGATCATTGGACTTACATGTGTGCAATCATGGCGTCGCCAAACGCAGAACAGGATACCTGTGTTGCGCCCTCCATCAGGCGGGCGAAATCGTAGGTAACGATTTTAGCTGCAATTGCCCCCTGCATTGAAGTGATGATGCTGTCCGCCGCCTCCAACCAGCCCATGTGACGTAGCATCATTTCGGCTGACAAAATGATGGAACCCGGATTGACGTAATCCTTGCCCGCATACTTGGGCGCTGTACCATGCGTCGCTTCAAACATCGCGATGGAATCCGACAGATTGGCACCCGGGGCGATGCCGATACCGCCTACCTCTGCAGCCAGGGCATCGGAAATATAATCGCCGTTCAAGTTCAGTGTAGCAATCACGTCGTATTCATCCGGCCGCAATAAAATCTGCTGCAAGAACGCATCCGCGATAACGTCCTTGATGATGATGCCGTTGGGCAGCTTGCACCATGGCCCGCCGTCGATTTCAACCGCGCCAAATTCGCGTTTGGCCAATTCATAGCCCCACTTTTTGAAGCCACCTTCGGTGAACTTCATGATGTTGCCTTTGTGCACCAGCGTGACAGAACTGCGTCCGTTATCAATGGCATACTGGATCGCTGCACGAATCAAGCGCTCGCTTCCTTCTACCGAAACCGGCTTGATGCCAATTGCAGACGATTCAGGAAAACGGATTTTGCTTACACCCATCTGCTGCTGCAAAAATGCAATAACCTGCTTCACTTCAGGCGTACCCGCCTCCCATTCAATACCGGCATAAATGTCTTCAGTATTTTCCCGGAAAATAATCATATCCACTTTTTCCGGGGCTTTCACCGGGCTGGGTACGCCCTCGAAATAGCGCACTGGGCGCAGGCAGGTGTACAAATCAAGCATCTGGCGCAACGCCACGTTGAGCGAACGCATGCCGCCGGAAGTCGGTGTGGTGAGCGGTCCTTTGATGGAAACAACATACTCACGAACTGCCTGTACTGTTTCTTCCGGCAGCCAGGTGTCGCCACCGTACACCTTGACCGCTTTTTCACCAGCATAGACTTCCATCCAGGCGATTTTGCGCGTATCGCCATATGCCTTATGCACTGCTGCATCAACAACGCGCCGCATCACCGGGGTAATATCCACGCCGGTGCCATCGCCCTCGATGAAAGGAATAATTGGCTGAAGAGGTACGTTCAGACTCGCGTCTGCATTGACCGTGATTTTTTCGCCGAACGCTGGAATTTGAATATGCTGGTACATGGAAGCCTCAAGTTAACAAGTTAGAATGACTTATCGAAACAAGTCCTGAATAGGCGAATATGAGTTGCACAGTGCTGTTTAATAAACCTTATGGCGTGATCTGCCAGTTCAGCCCGGATGGGGCGCATCCAACGCTCAAAGATTATATAAACATCCCCAATGTCTACGCGGCAGGCAGGCTCGATACCGACAGCGAAGGCCTGCTTATTTTAACGGATGACGGCGACCTGCAACATCGCCTGGCACACCCACATCATAAGCTAGCTAAAACGTATTGGGTACAGGTGGAGGGCATTCCGGACGCCGCAGCATTACAAACGCTGGAGCGGGGTGTTGACCTGGGGGATTTTATCAGCCTGCCGGCCAAGGTGACGCGGATCGCTGAGCCGGCTGGCTTATGGCCACGCACCCCACCGATTCGCAGCCGCGTAAACATTCCAACAGCCTGGTTGTCACTCAACATCAAGGAAGGAAAAAACCGCCAGGTACGACGCATGACTGCCAAAGTAGGCTACCCGACTTTACGCCTGATACGCAGCCAGATCGGCCTCTTTTCCATAGAAGGTCTGGAACCGGGCGCATTTCGGCACGCTACAGCAGAAGAAATTTCAGCTTTTAATCAAAAACCTGTCAACCAGCCTTAATAGGGCGGCGTTATTTGCCACGATGCTACGCAATTTAAGCGTCAACAAAAAACCACCAGTTATTATTTTTTACGAGGAAATTGAAATGAACAAAATGCTGTCCGCTCTGCTGGTTGCTGCTTTCGCTGCTGTTTCCTTCTCCGCCGTTGCTGCCGATGCTGCGCCTGCCGCTGCTGATGCGCCTAAAGCTGAAGCTGCCAAGCCAGCCGTGAAGCATCACGTCAAAAAGCACCATGTTAAAAAGCACGTCAAAAAAGCAACCATGAAGAAAGAAGCCGCACCTGCTGCTGAACCCATGCCTGCTGCCGAGTAATTCGGCACCAGCTCATAAAAAGGCAGGGATTACCCTGCCTTTTTATCGTCTGAGTGGTTCATGCAGCCACTATCCGCATCGCCAGTTGCTGCGCGCCCAGCAAGCCCACCTTGGTTTCTTTCACCACATAGACCGGTATCGTTTCAAGCAATCCGCGATATCGACCTTTACTCAAAAACCCACGCATAAACTCACCGCCCTGCAACTGTGCCAGCAGCTTCGTGGCGATCCCGCCAGCCACATACACGCCACCGTGCGCCAGAGATAGTAGCGCCAGATTTCCGGCATAAGCACCATAACAATGCAAAAACAGCGCCAAGGCTTGTTCGGCCATCGCGTCGGTGCCGTTGATGGCGGCTTCTGCCACTGCCGCCGGTGCGTCCTCGCTATTCAACAGCGTTGCGAGCTCTTGGCCTCGCTCACACATAAAAGCATAAATATTGGCCAGCCCCGGGCCGGAGACGACGCGCTCCACGCAAACATGCCCAAAGCGTGATTGAAGATACACCAGCAGTTCAATTTCCAACGCGTCATTAGGTGCAAAATCGACGTTGCCACCCTCGGTCGGCACCACCATATCGCCTTGCTCACAGACAAACACAAAACCTACGCCCAAACCTGTACCCGCACCCAGCACCGCACGCGCTGCTCCGGCTAACGGCTGTCCCGCCTGCAAGACAGCCAGATCGTCAGATGCAAGTGTACCGATGCCATGCCCAATCGCCGCAAAATCATTGACCAACAACACCTGTGGAATCTGGAAGCGCTGGCTGATACGCAATCCATCAACAAACCAGGGCAAGTTGGTCAGCTTGGCTACATTGCCATGCACTGGCCCCGGCACACCAAAACACGCGGCGGACAGCATCGGCGCATCCTGCAAAAACACCGCCAGCAGGACTTCAAAATCAGTGAAATCGGCACTGTCAAAACGCTGCTCGTGCACCACCTCACAGCGGCCATTCTGTACCGCAGCCAGGCGCAACAGCACCTTGGTACCGCCCACATCCCCAGCCAGAATATGCGCAATATTACTCACTCAGATACATCTCCGGTTCCCAGCCCATGGCTTTGGCGCGCTCGATGGCAGCGGCATGAATACGGGC
>DMQT01000164.1:0-2706 GCA_003455595.1 Betaproteobacteria bacterium | reverse complement strand
CACATCCCAACCTGCGCAGGTTTCGGTCTCAGGCACCAGCCCGAACAGCCACGCATCCTTGATAATGGTTCCCATCGGACTCATGCCGCCGTATTGATCCTGATCAATACCCACATAGGTTTTCTTCATTGCGACTCCCGATAAATAACGACGAATGCGGTATTCTACGCCTATGCATACATTCGAAACTCTGCCTTTTGCCAACAGCTTTGCCGCACTGCCTCCCCTTTTTTATAGCGCGGTCCAATCCACACCGCTAGCCGATCCGCATTTAATCAGCTTTAACGCCGATGTCGCCGCATTGATCGGCCTCGACCCCGCCCAGGCGCAGCACGTCGATGTGGCAAGCTACCTGTCCGGCAACGTCTCACTGCCCGGCGCGCAGCCCGTTGCCGCGCTCTACGCGGGTCATCAGTTTGGCCACTATGTACAACAGCTGGGCGATGGCCGCGCCATGTTGCTGGGTGAACTCGACAATGGCTGGGAACTGCAACTCAAAGGGGCCGGCCCCACGCCCTACTCACGCGGTAGCGACGGCCGTGCCGTATTACGCTCCACCATCCGCGAATACCTGTGCTCCGAAGCCATGCACGGCCTGGACATTCCCACCACGCGCGCCTTGTCGATTGTTGGCAGCCCGCAGCCGGTGTACCGCGAACAGGTGGAGACTGCTGCCGTATTGACCCGAGTCAGCCAGAGCTTCGTGCGCTTCGGTTCGTTCGAGGTGTACTTCTATCGCGGCCAAAAAGATGCACTGCGTACACTGGCCGACTACGTCATCGCCCGTCATTACCCCGATCTGGTCGACGCCGCCGACAAATACCCGCGTTTCCTGCGCGAGGTGGTCATCAATACCGCGCGGCTGATGGCGCATTGGCAGGCGGTTGGCTTTGCGCACGGCGTGATGAATACCGACAACATGTCCATCCTCGGCCTCACGCTGGATTACGGCCCGTTCGGCTTTCTCGATACCTACGACCCTGGCTTCATCTGCAACCATTCCGACGAAACCGGACGCTACGCCTTCAAGCAGCAGCCCGACATCGGCGCGTGGAACCTCACCCGGCTGGCACAGGCGCTTACACCGCTGATGGAAATCGACGCCGCCAAGGAAGCCATTGCCATTTATCCTTCGGCCTACGCCACGCATTACATCGACCTGATGAGCGCCAAACTCGGGCTGCAACCGGGCAAGGAAGCCGTGCCGCTGGTCACCGCCCTATTGGAAATCCTGCACAAAAATCAGCTCGACTACACCATTTTCTTCCGCGCGCTGTGCAATTTTGATTCCACCCCAGACGCGCTGAATGCGCCATTGCGCGACCTGTTCGTCGACCGCGCCGGCTTTGACGCCTGGGCTGCGGATTACCGCACCCACCTGGCCGCGCAACGCAGCATCGACGCCGTGCGCGCCGCAGCCATGAAACGCGTCAACCCCAAATACATCCTGCGCAACCACCTGGCCGAAATCGCCATCCGCAAAGCGCGCGACGAAGCCGATTTCAGCGAAGTCAACCGCTTGCACGCCCTGCTGCGCCGCCCGTTCGACGAACAGCCGGAGTTGCACACCTACGCCGCCGCGCCACCTGACTGGGCCAGCCGCATCAGCGTTAGTTGCTCGTCCTGACCGCGCCCATCAGCACTGCTTCGGGCTATTTATGACTTGTCGTCTACGTTGTGGGCGATATCCTTTCTACCTTTCCCATTGTGCATAGCAAAGGCCGAACGCCACGATCACCGTTGCAACCGCGCGTTGATTTGCTATACCCGGCGCAGAGACAGCCGCAATCAGGGCACACATTCATATTGAACGAAGCGAGACACCGCCATGACCCCCACCCCGCCCCCTGATAATCTGGACCGGCCGCTATCAAATGCAGACATCGACGCTTTCGCCGAGCTCATCGAAACGCTGGAAGACCAGACCGATTTCCCGCTCGACCTGGAAGCGCTCGACGGGTTCATCACCGCATTAATCTGCTCGCCGCGCCTGGTGATGCCGAGCGAATATTTGCCGCACCTGTTTGGCGAAGACCTTGAAGCCGCCTTCCCCGACCCAGTGCAATTCACCCGTTTCATGAGCTTTTTCACACGGCGCTGGAATAGCGTGGCACAAGCCTTGAATACCCCGGTGGACGATTTGTCGCAGCCTGCCGCGCTGGTGCCGTTCTTGACCGATTGGGAATCGACGCTGGCAGAAATGCCCGCACCCGAGCGCGCTGAAATAGAGGCGCTGGGTTTTGCCGAGACCGGCAAGGCTTGGGCAATGGGATTCTTGTGGGTAGTCGAGACTTGGGAAGACGACTGGACGCTGCCTGAGGAGGATGAAGACAACGCAGAAACGCTGGAAGTCATGCTCGATCCATTCTATACGCTAGCGCTGCCGGAGGCGGAACTGGCCGATGAGGACCGCGAATACGACCGCGACGCACGCATCGCCATGGCAATCTGGTCGGCCTACGATCTGCGCCAGTTTTGGCGCGATGCAGTCAGTGCCAACGCCCCGCCGCGTATACCCATCCGCCAGGCAGCGGAACCGGGCCGCAACGAAATGTGCCCGTGCGGCAGCGGCAAAAAATTCAAGAAATGCTGCGGCTCGGCAGAAAAATTGCACTAATCCTAAGGGCTCGTTAATGAATAACTTGAACAAACGTTGTTGTGTATTCGGGATGGATGCAAGGCGTGAAACGCAGCGAATGGTCGTTC
>DMQT01000039.1 GCA_003455595.1 Betaproteobacteria bacterium | reverse complement strand
GTGTATAAGAGACAGCCCATGACCGGGCGCATCAAAACCACATTTATGCGACGCATGAATTCCTTGCCTACATGCTGGGCGTGCGCCGCGTCGGTGTCACCAAAGCGGCCTCATCACTGCAAAAACAGAAACTCATCAGCTATAGCCGGGGCAATATTGCCATTCTTGACCGCCCCGGGCTGGAAGCCGCTGCCTGCAGCTGTTACCAGGCCGACAAGACCACTTACGCACAGATGATGTCATGACCTAGCCCCCCTATTTTTACTTTTTGAACGGAAGCAAAACCAGCATGATCCGCCTCACTTTTGATATCGAACTCGGCTATGAAATCATCGGCTTCCCCAGTGATTTCATTTTTAACATCCATGCCGCCCACACGACGCAGCAGACTATCGTCAGCGAACAGCTCACACTGAGCCAACCCGTCACCCCGGCGATTTTTACCGACCCCACATTTGGCACTCGCTACATGCGTTTGAATGCCAGCCCCGGCTCCCTGACCGTGCACTATGGCGCCACGGTCGACCTCACTCACCATGCCGAGCAGCCTGAAAACCTGTATGAAGTGCCGATCGCGCAACTGCCGCCCGAGGTGCTGCGCTATATCTACCCCAGCCGCTATTGCCAGTCTGACCGCTTCGGCAGACTGGCCACCTGGGAATTCGCGCATTTTCCGCCCGGCTACGCACGCGTGGCCGCAATCCAGGACTGGGTGCGCCGCCGCACTGCGTTCTTGTCCGGCAGTACCAACAGCAATACCTCCGCTGCCGATACCGTGGTCGAACAAGCCGGCGTGTGCCGCGATTTCGCGCATTTGATGATCGCCCTGTGCCGCGCGATGAATATCCCCGCGCGTTTCGTTACCGGCATCGATTATGGTGCTGCACCCGAGCCTGGGTCCGACCGATTTTCATGCCTACGTCGAAGTGTTTTTGAGCCACCGCTGGTACGCTTTCGACCCCACCGGCATTTCACCTCCGATGGGATTGATTCGCCTCGGCACCGGGCGAGACGCCGCTGACACCGCGTTCGCCACCGTCTTCGGCACCGTCACCTCACGCGCCCCGGTCATCAACATCAGCGCACTCGACGACCCGGCAAATGGCTACACCCTGCCGCAGCGCTGTGACGCAGTGCTCTCCACTCACCCCGGCGTGGCACCGGCCTGAGCCGTTCCGGGCCCATACGCGAGTAGAGTACACTGAGCAATTACCCGTTCTTCACAGGAAGGAACTGATGATGTCTCTATTGACCAAATTCAAACTGGCACTTGGCTTGATTGTCGTGCTAAGTCTAGCGGCGTGCGGCACCACCAATACGCCTTCCGGCACGCATAATTCAGCCTATGGTGTGTTGCAAAGCAATTAACCTGATAAAAGGCGGTATTGCGGGTGACGGCTTCGGCTTGGGTACAAGTGGCGGACAGCGGTGTCCTGGGCAACCAGGTAGGCTCGGGCACCGGCCAAACCAGATGCTGCAATCCGGTTTGGGGATTTTTTGCAGGGGGCTCACACGACACTCATTGGCGATCCAGGTGACACAACGAATGTAGCGTGATCACAAGCGGAATGCATTGCGCCGAATGTTTTCATTCGACGCAATGACGGTGACGCCCACGCAGGCCGGGCCTGCAAACACGATGGGCGCTTGCAACGGCGTTTACTGCGCAATCATCTGATCCTTGGCCACAAAATACTTTCGGGCGAAGTTCACGAGCTGACCATCGCCTGGATGGTCTACTGTTTCCACACCAACGACGCGATTTTCCACATCATGATCGTGCGCATGCATGTGCTTGATCAGGTTGAGCTTGGCCTGGCCGGGTCCGACCACAAGAATTTCCTGCGTGCTGCCCAGGGCTTCTACAACCTCATGGTAAAAACTCTGGTCTTCGGGCTCACGGGCACCGCTGACGGAACCGCGTTTATGTTGCAAATGCTGATGCGGATTGGCGGGATGAACAATGGATTTTTCCACGTCATCCGTGCTGATATGCATGATGCGTGCTTCGGAATGGTCAATCCAGACAACAGCGTGATAATGAGACATGGTTTTCCTTTCTGGGGTTATGGAATCGAATGCGGGTAATTCATTGAGCGGTTCTTCAAACCCGCGCAAGGATGAGCGGCGTCTCGTTGCAATAGTCTGGCCGCATGGTCGCTACCCATGAGACCACCATGGGCACCGGCCAGGCCGACAAACCATCTCACAAACGCACTCGCTACCACCTCGCGCCTCAGCGGGTAATATGGGTTCGGCAGTCCACAATTACAAGCACAACAAATCAGATTGATTGACAGAATCGGCTTGTATCCATGCTTCCCGCACAGGCAGCCATAAAAAAAACGTGGGCGGTTTCCCGCCCACGTCTGCTTAACGACCGCCCGATGACCTGGGAGGATCAGCCGCGCGGATGGCCATGACCGCGATGACCATTGTGCATCGCCTCGGCATCAAACACGCTTTGCTGCTGCGTGCTCAGCTGGGCGTAGAACGTCTTGACCGCCTGGGTACGCTCAACCATCCTGGCGCGGCGCATATCCGACATGGCCAGCATCTTGTCCATGCGCTGCGGCGTGGTCAACTTTTCAAACTCGCCCCGCATCGCCTGCTTGTCTGCACCCTTGGCATGCATACTGGGCTGGCTGGCTTGGGCAAAAGCATTCCATGCGGCCACTTGCTCCGGCTTGAGTTTGAGCTTGTCCTTCAACTCCGTCAGATGCTGGGCACGATTTTCTTCCCACTTGGCATGCTCCATTTGCCCATGCCCGGCTTCACAGCCCGGCTTGTTTGCGGGAGCACCTGCCGTCACGGCAAAAGCCGAAGCCGCCAGAATACCGCTGCCAGCAATCAAACCCACCATCAGCGCGCGTTTGGCAAAAGAACCTTGAGTCAATTTCATTGCGATCTCCTTCAGAGAGGTTAATCAACAGCCGACCCGAAATGGATACGGCATGAAACGCATACTGAAGGGCAAATGTATCCCCTGGATTTCAAAGATAAGCGAAGATGTAACGAGGCGTATCTGATCGCCGCTACAACAGAGGCATGGGTTGAGGCTGCTAAGCCTTTTTTACAAATTCCGATTTCAACTGCATGGCACCGATGCCATCAATTTTGCAGTCAATATCATGATCGCCTTCGACCAGACGGATGCTTTTTACCTTGGTGCCCACCTTCACCACGGACGACGAACCCTTGACCTTCAAATCCTTGATCACCGTCACCGCGTCACCGTCGTGCAGCACTGTGCCATATGCATCCTTCACCACCCGCGCCACATCCCCAGCCTCGGCAACCGCCTCTTTCGACCATTCATGCGCACATTCCGGGCAAACGTACATAGCGCCGTCCTCGTAGGTGTATTCGGAACTGCATTTTGGACAGTGCGGTAAATTGTTCATGGATATTCCTGCTGGTCATGGGTTTAAGATTTTTGGGATTATAGGCGTCAGCGCAAGGCTTGCACCTCGAAATTCAGTAACAGCTTGCTTGTGCAGCGCATTTCTCCTTCTGCACCGCCCCGATTTGTGGCAATGCCGCACAGCGTTTTGACCCGGATGACAGGCTGACCGATCAGCCGACTCGGTGGCACATTCAGAAGCGCCTGGCTGCGCGGTTGGTGGTGATGTCCTGGTCAGCCAGCGCCGTTTTTCTCCTTGAGCCGTTCATGACAGAAAAGCAGCCCCGGACTCCTTGATTCAATCACGGTGCCTGCGCTGGCAGTTAAACTGCGGTAAGCGTAGTGGCGTATCGCCCGCTTTGAAAAACTTATCCGGTATCCACTATTGAAGAGAGGCGCCTCGATGCCTACCCTTACCGCTGCGCGATGATCAAATAAAGTTTTCATTGACGGAAAATCGGCCCGCAACGGCCACCCAAGTGGACTGCATTTTTTGACGCTTGTTCGGCCTAAACGTACCTTCGACTACAAGAGGATCACCGGCAACTGAATTGCCCACAAATACTGTGGATAACTGTGGTTAAAACAGGCTTAACTGTAAACGATATATACGGTTTATGTGTTGCCTACATTGCGGGCGTGATCGTCCGGTTTCCAGTATTGAACGGACACTCGACGAGCAGACCATCGCTGGTTCAGGTAGGAAGCACCTCACCGGCTGCAGCTTCGTGGGTTCCCATGATTCTCGCTGAGGTAGCTAGCTAATCAGGTAATGGTGTAGCATAAAAATGCCTTTTTTCTATAAATTCAAGGATGAATTGCAATGAAAAAAACACCCTCTGAAGAGTACCTCGAAAAAGCCAAGCTTTTGACTAAGGAAGAAACCGAACGTTTGTTGTCGAGAATGCGAGCAAAGTTAATGCGCAGACTAGAAGATAAAAATCTTAGTGCATTAGAAGTTGTGGCGATTCAGCTTGAGATAGAGGATAAGGAGCTAAATGAATGGCGGGAGAAGATGGCTGAAATAGAGAAAAAAACGAAGAGTAAATAGCCTGATTATCACTTGCCTGAGGACAAAATCTGGTTATGTCTGTTGATCTCCAGCCTTCGTGACCCGTCTTTTCATGTTGGGCTGAACTGTTTCAAATTTGCCAAAGCACGTCGAAAGCTGCTCTCCATCCGGTAGGTCTGAATCAGCGTTCGATACAAACCCGGATCAATGTGCCCTGGAATTCAACACGGCTGGAAGGGTTGGTCGAGCAAGATTATAGTCGAACCTCCTCATTGCGCCACTTAGCAGATGTTTGATGAGCAGGCGGTGACAGGCTGCTCAGGGTCGGGGGTCGCCTGTCTTTGATAGGAAGGGATTGGGCAAACGAGAACTTGCAAACCTCAATTTGTCGTATAAACTGCATATACTGTTTATAACGATTAAAGGACTTTCCATGGCCAATAATTCCGTTCCAAAAAGTGCGCAACAGAGTGACTCAGCAACGAGCGCTAGTAGTGCTGCCGCACCAAAAACACCATCTCCAGCCGCAAAAACTACGGCAAAACCCACCGCCAGGCCTGCTGCAAAGCCTGCAGTGAAACCAGCTGCCAAACCCACCACCAAGGCGCCAATCAAAGCCGCCGAAAAGCCCACAAGCAAACCGGCTGCCGACCCGGAAGCCACGAAGAAAGACGAATCCACCAAGGCTGACAAGATCGCCAAACCCAAGAAAGCCAAGTTGGTTCGGGATAGCTTCACCATGCCCGAGTCAGAGCACGATCTGATCGCCGCAGTGAAAATGCGTTGTGTGGCCAAGGGATTGGCCGTGAAGAAGAGTGAAGTGCTCCGAGCCGCCATCATCGGCTTTGCCGCCAAGAGCGACGCTGCCGTCATGGTAGCTCTGCAGGCCCTGAAGGTCATCAAGACCGGACGCCCGCTCAAAGGACATAAGTAAGGCCGATTTACCATAAGAGCCCGGCACCGTCAGCTCTTAGCCAAGTGTCGACTTTCGCGTGTAGTGAATGACTGCAATGGTACGAAAGTGACCGTTCTGAATTTTTAAAAGCGGACGTTCCGGCCTGCTATCCCAAGTGCATTTTGAGAAAATCGCCACCGTCCGCTTGGGCCGACAACCAGACATTCGATGCGATCAGCCTGACAGACCGCAACGGGTCGAAAGCACCAGTTCGCCTTCCAGGAAAGCAGACAGCCAGCAGCCTTCTAGGTGACCGCTTTTTGTCATGCTCTGTATGACTACTAAAGCCGAGTAACGGAAATCCACGGCAACCATACTGAACGTCTCTTCCTGGCCGACAACCGATGAAAACACGACGCCTCACTCGTGCCGCAGCGCCTCAATCGGGTCCATGCGTGCCGCACGGCGGGCCGGGAAATAGCCGAACAGCACGCCGATCGCAGCCGAGAAAGCCAGCGACAGCAGGTTGATAGACGGGTCGAACGCGTAGGGCACGTCCATCAGGCTGGACAGACCCCAGGACGCCGCAGTGGCGATCACGATGCCGACCACGCCGCCCATCGCGGACAACACCACCGCCTCGATCAGGAACTGCAGCAATACTTCTCTTTCCAGCGCGCCGACAGCCAGGCGCAGGCCGATCTCACGGGTGCGCTCGGTGACGCTGACCAGCATGATGTTCATGATGCCGATGCCGCCCACCAGCAGGCTCACCGCGGCCACGGCGCCGAGCAAAGTAGTCAACACCTGGGTCGTGCTCGACAGCGTCTCGGCCAGTTGCTGCGTGTCGAAGATATTGAAGTTGTCGTCGTCGCCTTCGGCGAGTTTGCGGCGCTCGCGCAGCAGCTGCGTCAGGCTGGCCTTCAGGCGCGTACTGTCGCTGCCGTCGCGCATCGACACCAGCAGCGTGGCCACCTTGAGGCTGCCGGTGACGCGGCGCTGCAGCGTGCGCAGCGGCACCACCACCGTGTCGTCCTGGTCGCCCATGCCGCTCTGGCCCTTGGCGGCCAGGATGCCGATCACGGTGCAGGAGAACTTGCGCACGCGCAACAGCTCACCCAGGCCGGTCTGGCCGGCGGTGCCGCCGAAGATCTCGCGCCGCACCGTCTCGCCGATGATACACACGGCGGCGCCGGCGCGCTGCTCGTCAGGTTCGAAGATGCGGCCGCTGGCAAGCTTCCAGTTGCCGGTGTCGAACCACGCATTGGTACTGCCGATGACGCTGGTGGCCCAGTTGCGGCCGTTGGCCACCACGGTGACGCTGGCGCGGCCTTCGGGCGCGACGGCAGCCACACCGCCGATCTGCGATGCGATGGCCTCGGCATCGCCTTCCTTGAATTGCGGCACGCCACCCCCGCCCCCTCCACCGCCTCCGCCCGGCCCCGAGCGCTGGCCTGGCCGCACCATCAGCAGATTGGTGCCGAGGCCGGAGATCTGCGCCTTGATCGACTGCGTGGCGCCGTTGCCGAGCGTGACCATCGTGATCACTGCGCTGACGCCGATGACGAT
>DMQT01000283.1:18738-19179 GCA_003455595.1 Betaproteobacteria bacterium | reverse complement strand
GTTTTCTTGAAGGGTTTGACCTTGACGCTGGCATACACGCCAGCGGCTAAGTAGGGATCTGATGTTGCCCACGCTTTGGCTTCTTCGAGGCAGGCAAATTCGGCCACAATCAAGCTGCCAGAGAACCCTGCGGCACCCGGATCGGCACTATCAATCGTCGGGTTGGGGCCTGCCAGCAACAGCCGTCCCTCGTTCTGCAAAGCCTGCAACCGGGCAACGTGGTCTGGTCTGGCAGCCAGCCGTTTGCTCAGGCTGTCTGGGGCGTCTTCTCCAACGATCATGTACCAGATGATGTTACTCCTCGTCCTGGATGTGTTTCGACAGCATAAAACTCTGTACCACCACGAAAACCAGCATCATGCCGGTGGTGCCAAACAACTTGAAGTTGACCCAGTCATCTGTAGAGAAATTGTAGGCCACGTAAAGATTGGCTACGCCCAT
>DMQT01000283.1:5617-18577 GCA_003455595.1 Betaproteobacteria bacterium | reverse complement strand
ACGCGGATGAAATTTTTCTTGAATAGCCATGCCCCCCCCAGCAGGATCACTGCGAACAGCCAGTACAGCACGGTAGGCTTCCATTTGATGAAGGTTTCATTGTGCAGCAGCAAGGTAGCGCCACCAAAAAAAACGATGATTGCCAGGCTGATCCACATCATGGGCTCAACCTTTTTGCCGCGCGCCATAACCCAGCCGATCTGCACAAAGCTGGCAGCAATGGCAACGCCGGTCGCCACATAAATGCCACCAAATTTATAGGCGATGAAAAATAGCAGTATCGGAAAGAAATCGAATAGAAATTTCATGGTTTAGTGCCGTGTTGCCCAACGTTTGAAATAGTCCTGCATCAGTTCGCGCACTTCGGGACCATAAACGTCTTTTTGTGCCTGTTGCAAACCCTGTTCAAAAAATGTGGGGCAATCTTCTGGTAGGTTTCGCCCCAGTGTGTCGTAGGCTTTTTCGATGATTGCGCGATCTTGCGTACGGGTGGCGACAATCGCGTAATTCAGATTAAGGATGCGCCAGGGCCGGGTAACGTCGTGTTTCTCAAGATCGCTCTTGATTGCGGGTGTGGCGTGCTCGATCACATCTGCAATCACCTCGCTCATAGCCTTGAGCGTCGGAATGTCTTGGGTCAAGTTTGCACTCGCGGCAAGGCTGTTGACCAACGGCTCCAGCGTGCGTATTTCACCATCGTGCCGAATCACCCAGTGCGCAACTGCCAACGCGGTTTTTTCCAGATCCATTTTGGATTTAGGTAAGCGCAGGCGATCAGCCCAGTAAGCCAGATCCATGATGAAGCCGATTGCATGATCGCCCATCTGGCTGACGTCGTCATACGGCACGGGGCCTGTTTCACCGTGCTCGCGGTCGAGCTTGTCGAAGACAAATATAAATTGTTCGATGGCTTCGCCAAGTTGATCGGGCGTGACCTGCTCACCTGGTTGAATACCGGATTCGATGAAGGATTGCTGCACGAGGCGGTTGGCATCGGCAAAGCTGGTGCGGATTTCCGCGGGGATAGGCATGGTTAAACAAGGCTTTGATAGTGGGGGTGGACGTATTTTGCTATGATTTGTGTGTATTCCACAAGTGACCCACCATGTCCGAAGCCAATTTCGATCTTCATTGCCACTCCAATATCTCCGACGGCAAGCTACCGCCCGCCGAGTTGGTTGCACGGGCGGCAGGGCAGGGCGTGACAGTGCTGGCGCTGACGGACCATGACGATGTGTCGGGTCTGGACCCGGCGCGCAATGCTGCGGCTGAGCACGACATTCGCTTGATAAATGGCGTAGAAATCTCCGTTAGCTGGGGTGTGCACACCCTGCATATTGTAGGTTTGCAGATTGACCCATTGCACCCGATGCTGGTTGCAGGCCTGGAAGGTATCCGGGCGGGACGCCGCGAACGCGCGGCAAAAATGGCTGAGCAGCTGGACAAGGCGGGCATTAAAAACAGCCTCGAAGGCGCTTATCAACACGCTGATAACAAGAATCTGATCGGTCGTATGCATTTTGCGCGCTTTCTGGTCGCGCAGGGCATCGTTAAGGACGTCCGTACTGTATTTAAAAAATATCTGGTCAAGGGCAAGCCTGGCTACGTCGGGCACCAGTGGGCCAATCTGGCCGATGCTGTTGGCTGGATTAATGCGAGTGGCGGCCAAGCGGTGCTGGCCCATCCGGGCCGCTATGACATGGGTAGCACTAAAATGCTCGAGCTGCTGGAAGAATTCAGAGCGCTGGGTGGCGTCGGCATTGAGGTTGTGACCGGTAGCCACACGCCTGAGCAATATCCGCACTTTGCCAACCTCGCAGCTAAATTCGGCTTGCTATCATCTCGCGGTTCGGATTTTCATGCCCCAGGTGAGGGCTACCGCGATATTGGACGCTTGCCTGCATTGCCGACGCTATGCACGCCGATCTGGCACGACTGGGCGGATTGCTGATCCATGTCGCAATACTTTACGTTGCACCCGGATAATCCTCAGCCGCGCCTTATCAAACAGGCGGTGGCTATTTTGCGTGATGGCGGCGTGATGGCGTTTCCAACCGATTCCAGTTACGCACTCGGCTGTCATCTGGGCGACAAGTCAGCTCAAGATCGTATCCGTGCAATTCGTGAAGTGGATGACAAGCACCACTTCACGTTGATGTGCCGGGATTTGTCTGAGATTTCCCGCTATGCCCAAGTCAATAATGTCCAGTTCCGTTTGCTGAAAGCGAATACGCCGGGTAGCTATACCTTCATATTGGAAGCCACGCGTGAGGTGCCCAAGCGGCTGCAACACCCCAAGCGCAATACCATTGGCTTGCGCGTTCCCTTGCATCCCATTACGTTGGCATTGCTGGAAGAATTGGGCGAGCCAATTTTAAGCATGACCTTGATTTTGCCAGGCGATGAACTTCCCATGCATGAAGCAGAAGACATTCGTGAACGCCTCGAAAAACGCCTGGAATTAATTGTGGATGCGGGCGCCTGCGGCGTGGAACCGACCACGGTTATTGACCTCACACACGCCGAACCCGTCTTGATACGGGTGGGACTTGGCGCTCTGCAACCCTTTGGATTGAATTAATGGAACTGAATCTGATACAAAAAATAAGCATTTGGGTGATACCGGTCATTTTTGCCATTACCCTGCATGAAGCTGCTCACGGCTATGTCGCCAAATTCTTCGGCGACAAAACGGCGTGGATGCTAGGGCGCGTCACCTTGAACCCGCTCAAGCATATTGATCCGGTTGGTACGATTTTAGTGCCGCTGACAATTTTATTGATGAGCAAGGTGTTAGGGGGCGGCTTTATTTTGTTTGGCTGGGCCAAACCGGTGCCGGTGAATTTTGGTGCGTTACGCAGCCCCAAGCGTGACATGTTGTGGGTCGCTGCAGCCGGGCCGGCCGCCAATCTGCTCATGGCGATTTTCTGGGCATTGGTAATCAAGCTCGGGCTTGCCTTGGGCGATAGTTACACGCAGCCACTGGCATTGATGGGCGCTGCGGGTATTTTTATCAACGCGGTGCTAATGGCGCTTAACTTGTTGCCGCTGCCGCCACTGGATGGCGGTCGTATCGCGGTAAGTTTGCTTCCAGTAAGGCTTGCATACAAATTCGAGAAAATTGAACCTTACGGATTTTATATTCTGCTGGGTCTGATGTTCCTTGGCTGGCTGAGTTTGATATTGAGTCCTCTGTTAATGCTCATTATCATCATTGCAGGGGCACTTTCCGGTATAGGTCACGCAGAAATCCTCGCACTCATTCAAATTATTACCAATTAAATTATGTACGCAAATCGAGTCTTATCTGGCATGCGCCCAACGGGCAGTTTGCATCTTGGTCATTATCACGGCGTATTGAAGAACTGGATCAAACTTCAGCATGAATATGAGTGCCTGTTTTTTGTCGCCGACTGGCATGCATTGACCACCCATTACGATAGCCCCGAAGTGATTCAGGACAACGTCTGGGAAATGGTTATCGATTGGCTGGCCGCAGGCGTTGATCCTTCGCAAGCCGTATTGTTCATCCAGTCGCAGGTGCCGGAACATGCCGAGTTGCATTTGTTGCTATCGATGATCACGCCCCTGGGTTGGCTAGAGCGCGTACCGACGTATAAAGATCAACAGGAAAAGCTGACTGAAAAAGACCTATCAACCTACGGTTTTCTGGGTTATCCCTTGCTGCAAAGTGCCGATATTCTGATCTACCGTGCCAATCAGGTGCCGGTGGGTGAGGATCAGGTGCCGCACATCGAATTCACCCGCGAAATGGCACGCCGTTTCAATCACCTGTATGGGCGTGAAATCGGCTTTGAGCAAAAAGCCGAGGCCGCAGTCAAAAAAATGGGCAGCAAGAAAGCGCGTTTGTACGAGGAATTGCGTAATCGTTATCAGGAGCAAGGCGACGATGAAGCGCTGGAATCTGCGCGCGCGCTGCTGAATGAACAGCAAAATCTTTCCCTGGGGGATCGCGAACGCTTGTTTGGATATCTCGAAGGGGGCGGAAAAATGATCCTGGCAGAGCCGCAATCATTGCTTACGACGGCTTCGCGCATGCCCGGGCTGGATGGACAAAAAATGTCCAAGTCCTACAACAATACCATCACGCTACGTGAGGATGCCGATAGCGTGACCAAGAAAATCCGCACCATGCCGACCGACCCGGCGCGTGTGCGGCGTACCGACCCGGGTTCGCCGGAGAGGTGTCCGGTGTGGCAACTGCACCAGGTGTATTCTCCAGAAGACGTCCAGAGTTGGGTGCGGGTCGGCTGCACCAGTGCAGGTATTGGCTGTCTGGAATGCAAACAACCGGTAATCGATGCCGTGCTCAAAGAGCAGGAGCCGATGCGCGAACGTGCGCAGATGTATCTCGAAAGCCCGTCTCTGGTACGCAATTTGATTGCTGACGGCTGTGAAAAAGCACGCGAACTGGCGCGCGAAACCATGCGGGATGTGCGTGAAGCGATGGGCTTGCGTTACGACTGATCCCCGGCCTTAGCCAAGGATGCAGCAGATAGCCCGTGACAGCACTTGATCAATCGTCATCGTGGCCACGATGTTGCCAGCCGTCGCCATGTCGGTCATCACCATACCTGTCACCACCACCCCATCGGCCGTGATCGTGGTCATGATGTCTCCAATGTGGATGATCATTCCAGCGATCATAGTCGCGGCCTTCATAGCCACGGCCATAATAGACGGCACGGGGCGGCGCGTAAATATACGCCGGACGAGGCGGAGCATAGACATAGGCAGGCGAATCATAAATCGGTACGCCAAAAGAAAGATTAACACCGACGCGTGGCCTGTCGTTGTCAGCCTGCGCTAGACCGGGCAGGGCAAATAAAAGCCCGGTGCCAAGTGCAATGCCCGCTAAAAACTGCTGTGATATTTTCATGGTGGGTCTCCTGAGTCGTTGGAACGAGTATGTCTGGTAATGTTGCCTAACTGATTCAGCGCAGATTGTTTTCGTCTGGATGAGCCATGACTGAAGCTTATATTCGGGTGCTGGCGGCAGGGGTATCAGTGTGTAACCAAGTGTTACCGCACCATTGGGTGGAATGCGTGCGGCATGCGGGAAAAGTGATGAGATGACCGAAACGATCGACACGCCACCAATGGCATTGGTAAATGGTGAACCCTTCACTGAGATGCCTCTGGATTTATACATTCCGCCTGACGCACTGGCGGTGTATCTGAACGCCTTTGAGGGGCCGCTGGATTTGTTGTTGTACCTGATACGGCGCCATAATCTTGATGTGCTGGATATTCCGATGGCTGAGATGACACGTCAGTACATGGTGTATGTGGACTTGATGCGCAGCAAACAGCTGGAACTGGCGGCGGAGTATTTGCTGATGGCGGCATTGCTGATCGAGATCAAGTCGCGCATGCTGTTGCCCCGCCATGCGCATAGTGATGAATCAGACGAACAGGCAGACCCACGTGCCGAACTGGTGCGTCGCCTACTCGAATACGAACAAATGAAAGCCGCAGCACTGGCGCTGGAAGACCAGCCGCGTGCCGGTCGTGATTATCTAGCGATAGAAGTGTGGCGCGAAGATGCAGCAAAATGGTTACCCAATGTCGAACCAGCTGATTTGCGCGTTGCCTGGTTGGGGCTGATCGCACGCGCAGGTACCCAGCAGCATCACAAAGTAGGGCATCAGGCACTTTCAGTGCGCGAAGCGATGAGCCAATTGCTGGATGTGCTGCAACATGATGACCATATCGAATTTTCCCGTTTGTTTGATCCGGCACTTGGCAGGTCACGGCTGGTTGTCACCTTTATCGCCATGCTGGAATTGGCGCGCGAACATTTGATTGAAATCACGCAAAATGCCGCTTTCTCACCGATCTATTTGCGCCTGATGCACGCCCATGAATAATATTGCTGAGCTCAAGCTGATTCTTGAAACCGTCCTGCTTTCAAGTAGAAAACCCATCTTAATCAATGAGATGCGGCGTTTATTTGATGAAGATTTGAGTATCGAATTGCTGCGCCGGGCGCTAGATGAGTTGCGCCTGGCATGGCAGGACAGAGGGGTGGAACTGGTGCAGATTGCGGCAGGCTGGCGCTTTCAGACGCGCCCGGAATATCAGCGCTATTTGAGTCGTTTGAATCCAGAAAAGCCGCCTAAGTATTCCCGTGCGGTGATGGAAACGCTCGCCATCATTGCCTACAAACAGCCGGTAACCCGGGGGGATATTGAAGAAATTCGCGGTGTGACAGTGAACAGCCAAATTATCAAAACGCTGGAAGAGCGAGACTGGATCAAGGTGGTCGGACACCGCGATGTACCTGGCCGCCCGGCCTTGTTCGCAACCACCAAATCATTCTTGAGTGATCTGAATCTACGCGCATTGGATGAGTTGCCTGCGCTACTGGATTTGGGCTCGCTTACACACCCCAACCCGCATAGCGCCGAGCTCAATCTTGGTCTGGATAGCATGGCTGATGCAGGTTCAGCCTGAAAAGGCCGCCTTAGCCAATCTTTCAGCCGTATAATCGAGCCTTGGCTGTCAGTCACATTTTCGGAATATCCCCATGCCTTCATCTCCCATTCGGCGTCCGAGTAAGCCTCGCGTCACGCCCGCGAATAAAGCACCGCAAGCCAAACCACAAGAGATGGCGTCACGCCATCCGCCAAGAAAATCCCACCCAGCGCCCGTTGTGGAAGTTGAGGCTGAAATTGAAGTCGATGCAGGTGCGTCGCAGAAACTGCAAAAAATGCTCGCCAGCGCAGGCATGGGCTCACGCCGCGATATGGAATCGCGTATCGAAGCGGGGCAGGTGACGGTGAACGGTGTGACTGCGACCCTGGGGCAGCGAGTGGGTCCAAGTGACAAGGTAATGCTGGATGGGCGTTACGTTAAATTGAATTTTGAAGTTGAGCTGCCACGAATTTTGATCTATCACAAACGTGAGGGTGAAATTGTCAGCCGTGACGATCCGAAAGCCCGCACGACGGTGTTTGATGCATTGCCACGGGTACGCAACGGCAAATGGATTGCCATTGGCCGGCTTGATTTCAACACCGAAGGGCTGCTGATATTTACCACCAGCGGCGAATTGGCGAATCGCCTGATGCACCCCAGCTTTGAAGTGGAGCGTGAATATTCTGTGCGCATCATGGGTGAACTCAGTCAGGCGCAAATGCGTAGCATGACAGCCGGCATCGTGCTGGACGATGGTAAGGCGTATTTCGATCGCATTGCAGAGATGGGCGGCGAGGGCTCAAATCGCTGGTATCAGGTGATCATCAAGGAAGGTCGTAACCGCGAGGTGCGACGCATGTTTGAAGCCATGGGAATGATGGTGAGTCGGCTGATTCGCGTCCGCTTTGGTATGGTCAATCTGCCACCGCGCATCAAGCGCGGGCAGATGCTGGAGTTGGAATCCGTACAAGTTGCCGCCATTCTGAAATGGGTTGATTTGCCGGTGCCGGCGCAATTGCCGCAAAATCGCCCACAAGATAAAAAGCGTTAAGTAGCATGCTGGACTATGTGTTTTTTGATACAGCATTGCGCGATCGCTTTGTTAAGCACGCGCATAGCCTGGGCGTCACATGCCAGCTTGAAGAAGACCGCTTGGGGCTACTGGTGTCGGTGCCGGAAGATTTGGATGATGTGGCAGAAGCGTCTCTCGAGCACCTATACGATGAATTGCAGGCAGCCCAGTCCAGCTTGATGGATCAAACAGAAGGCGGCACACAGAAACATATGGCGGGGTTTCGCCTTGACTTACCCGACGGGCAATCCTGCATGGTGGGGTTGGATCCGGACATCGCAAATCGCTTGCTCGCCAACTTCAGTCTGGAAGAGATTCAGGCATTGTTTGCAACGGTGGGTCGCAATGCACTGAATCCCCTGGACAGCCCCTTGTGTAAACGCTAACGCGACTATTTCAACGTCTTTTTTTGTTGGACATCCGCTCCAACACACCCGCTGCCCAATCTCGGCCACCCAAGCCAAACGCCAGCGCAAGCGCGAGTCCAACAGCACCAAAGCCAATGATGAAAGCTGCTGTAATCAACTGACGACCAATTTCGAGTTGTTCCAGGGCGACAAAAAATACAAATACCAATACGGCATATTCGGACAACGTGCTAATGGTGAGCGCGCCTTCCAGGCCAATGTTGTTGAGGTAGGCGAAAATAAGGCGATTGATGAAACGCGCCAGAATTGCGCCCAATACCAGTATCAGGATGGCAACGATGACATTGGGAATATAGAGCACCACGCGGTTAAACAATTCGGCAACCAGATGCAGGCCGAGGCTGTTTGATACCGTGACAATCACGATCAGAATAATCAGCCAATAAACCAGGCCAGCCAGTAAGCCGCTGAGCGATACCGTAAGTTGTCCTTGCTTGAGAAAAGCCTCAATGCCCGAGCGTTCGGATAGCCTGTCAAATTGCAATGCACGCAAAAGTTTAACCATACCAGTACGCACGACTTTGGCGACAAGCCAGCCCAGTACCAGTAACACCATGGCGGCGAGTAGTTGGGGAACGAATCCGGCTAGTTGTGTCCAGAATGATGTTACGGAGGCTAGAAAAACATCGATTTGTCGCATTGTTATCCTTTCAGTGTTGATGGGGTAATGTAAGTCACGCCTCGAATTTCAGGCACTGCGCAGCCTGAAATTACCCGGCTTTAACTCATTCAACCAATTGGTTTTTTATTGCGTAGTGTGTCAGTTCGGCGTTGTTTTTGAGCTTCATTTTTTGTAACAGGCGTGACCGATACATGCTGATGGTTTTGACTGACAGTATCAGTTCTGCAGCAATATCGCTCACGGTTTTACCCGAGGCTATCAGGGTGAGGGTTTGATACTCGCGGTCTGAGAGTGTCTCATGCGGCGGGATTTCCTGATCTTCGTCGAGTTGATTGGCCAGCGTCTGCGCCAATTCTAGTGTGATGTACTTTTTCCCGGCAGCAACCATGCGGATAGCGATTACCAGTTCGGCCGGGGCGCTTTGTTTGTTGAGATAACCCGACGCGCCGGCTTTGAGCGAACGCAATGCGTATTGATCCTCGCGGTGCATGGAGAGCATCAAAACCGCGATACCCGGCTTTTCTTTTTTAACCTGTTTTAGTACTTCCAGCCCACTACGGTCAGGCATGGAAATATCGAGCAGCAGCACATGGGCTTCGGTTTTTTTGCGCACAAGTTGCACCGCCTCCTGGCCATTTTGTGCGTCCCCTGCCACTACGATATCGTCCGTGTCGGCCAGAATTTGTTTCAAACCTTCGCGCACGATAGCGTGGTCGTCTGCAATCAATACGTTGATAGTCTTCGTTGTCTGCATGGGTACATTCAAAAGCATAAGCAGCTTCAATTATGGCGCATTCTGCTTATTCACGGACAAAGGGATTTTTATCCTTACCCTACATCCTCCCTGCGGCGCAGCATCGATAAGGAACTCTCCCTTCAGCGCATGGGTACGTTCTATCATGCCTCGAATACCGAAGGACTTGGGCTTACGCTGATCAGCTGCGGCAATACCGCGGCCATTATCAGTTACCGTCAGGCTGACGCAGCGCCGGTTCAGCGCAAGTTTGATCTGTACCACGCTGGCCTGCGCATGTTTGCCTATGTTGGTCAGTGTTTCCTGAAAAACGCGAAACAGCGCGGCCGCCGGTTCGGGACCCAGATCAATGTCTTCCCGATTTGAGTGGAAGTGGCAGGCAACACCCGACTGCTTCGCAAATTCGCGTGAATGCCACTCAAGCGCAGCAACAATGCCAATGTCCAGAATGCTGGGGCGCAGATCAGCTGCAATACGATGTATCGACTCAATGCTGCGATCCGCTAAAGAATCGACGTACTGTGCTTTTTCCAGCAGCGCCGCCTCGTTTGCAGGCAGGCGGCGGATTAACAATGCCAATGCCATTTTAATCGCGGTCAGATTTCCTCCCAGGTCATCGTGTACTTCCCGAGCAATGCGTGTGCGCTCCAGATCCTTGACGTGTTCGATGTGAGCCGACAACTCGGCTAGTTGCGTACGTGATTGCCTAATTTCAAATTGTTCCTGCTTGCTCTGGGTGATGTTGGTCATGACACCTTCCCATTGCACACCTTGCCCCTCGATGATGCGCGGCGTAGCGCGCAGATTGATCCACTTGATGTCATTCCATTTTTCAATATGAATACGGCCTTCCCAGTTCCAGTTTTTCAGCGTAGCCGCTGATTCAGCCATGGTCGTCAAATAGCTGGCACGATCCTCTTCCTGTATATGCTGCACAAATAGCGCTGGATTCGCGCGTAATTGCCGACCTGATATCCCCAGGAGCGCCTGACAGCCAGCGCTCAGGTAGGGAAACGATACCGAGCTGTCAAGTCCCAGCAAAAATTGATAAACCAGGCCAGGTGTATTGGATACGATGGCGTGAAAACGTGATTCGCTCGTGCTCAGGGCATGGGCTGACGCATACGATGCCGTCAGGTCGTTGCAAATGGCGATCACGTGTCCCGCAATGTTAGAGGGCGATTTGAAAATCCTCAGCTCGGCTGGATAAGTGCTATGGTCGCGTCTGATGCAGTGGCTTGCATATTCAACGGGTGGAGCATCAAAAATAGCTGATAAATCACCTAATGAATCGCTTGTATTTAATTGACATATATTGCTAAATTTCAATTTATACAAAGCGGCGGCAGTATATTGCAGGTTGCGTCTAGCCGCTTTGTTTGCCTGAATAATGCGATGTGTTTTGCTGTCTATTAAATAGATTTCGCTGTAGGCGCCCTGCATGATGAGGGACAGCCATGCGCTATGTAGTTCAAGGTGGGTGTCTGGCGGAAGCATGGTCGGAGAAATGCGTGTCATGGATGCTGAGTAGCATACCTCGACTGCAACCGTGAATGAAAGCCGCTGTTGCAGTCGGGAAATGCAATACTGTGTCTGAAAATTTGTAACATCTGCCTTTATAATCCCGAGTAACCCGACTTACTTCTTACTGGATCGTCATGAAACTGATTGCCTCTTTGACCAGCCCGTTTGCCCGCAAGGTACGCATTGTTATGGCCGAAAAACACATCGACTGTGAATTGGTGCTGGATATTCCATGGAATGCCGATACGCATGTGCCTGACTATAATCCGCTGGGAAAAATTCCGGTGCTGGTTTTAGACGATGGCACCAATTTGTTCGATTCACGCGTGATTGCCGAATATCTCGATCATGCATCGCCGGTAGGATCAATGCTGCCGAAAGAGTCTCACAGCCGCATTTTGACTAAACGTTGGGAAGCCCTTGCGGATGGTATCAGCGATGCTGCAGCGGCTATTTTTCTTGAGCGAAAACGGCCTGAAACGCCGGCAGGAAATGAATGGATAGCACGTCAACAGGGCAAGGTAACGCGCGGTCTTGCTGCCATGGCAGACGCATTGGGCGAGCAGGCGTGGTGCGTGGGTGAGCGCTTTAGTCTGGGGGATATTGCTGTGGGGTGTACGCTGGGTTATATCGATCTGCGCTTTCCTGAAATAAATTGGCGCGAGACGCATCCGAATCTGGCCAGATTGGCGCTTAAATTAGCCGACCGTGCTTCGTTCAAGACCACGGCACCGGTGATCTAATCGACGGCGCGATGCGTTGCGCCGTCGATTAGATCTTAGAACAGGTAGGTCAATTGCAGGCTGATGCGGTCGCCCAGGTTATCCGCGATGGTTTGGGCGTTGGCGCGTTGAACCGCATTGGTAATCGCCAGCGGGCTAGGCACCTCCTGCTTGCGGAACTCGTAATTCAGCGTGAGTCGTGTGTCTTTATTGATGAAATATTGCGTACCGACGGTCCAAGTCTTGAAATCGCGCTCGTTGGCTGGCGAATTGGTCAAGCGGTTCAGCGTGTCATAGCGCAAATCAAACTCCCAGTCTTTAAGGAACTGGTAACCCCCTGACAGATACCAGCCATCGGCCTTGTTGCTGTCCGACAGGGCCACTGCATTGACCGGTTGAACAGCCGGTGCACCAAGGTCATTGAAGGGGGGTTGGGGACCGAAGAAAATCATGCCTTTGCCACGCATGTATTCGCCCGCAAAATGGATGGCTTTTTGCCGGTAGGTAAAGCCCGTACCTTCGCGCACCCGATCATAATCGCTGCTGCCAAAGGTGCGCTTGCCTTGCTGGTGCCAGACAAACACACTCAAATCCTCACGTTTTGGTCCCTTGCCGCCAAAAATATAGGACGCCTGCAGCCTGCCGGTAAAGTCCTTGCTGCTGTTGTCGTCGCCCAGATAATTGATATTGTTGCCATTCGAGACCATCCCCGCGTAGCTGAATTCCCAAGGACCCTTGCCGAACCAGTCGTATACCTGGATGCCGATGTCGCGAAATCCACTGATGCTGCCGGCAATGTTGGCTGACGTCAAACCCGCTGTCGCTGCTGCATAACTGCGACCTGGAGTAGGGGTGAAAGGCCTGACCGTACGCTCATTGAGCAGGTTGTCCGTGACATTGGAAAAATATACGTAATCGTAAGCGGTATGTACCGGCACCAGCGCTTCTTCACCAGTGGGCAGTTTGAACAGGCCGACCCGAATGCGTGCACCCGGGATATAGTTGAAAGTCATCGAGGCGTCTGACAGCACCACACTATGTTCACGCGTGAGCGCATTTCTACCCGCCTCCAGTAACACAAAATAGTTGATGCGTTTGTCAACCGGGTTCAGCACGCCGCGCACACCCAGTCGCGCACGGTTGAACTGAAAAGTTTGCTGGTCTGACGAATCCGGGCCGACCAGATTGGGAATTGTATAGTGTCCGTTATACGCCGTAGTATTTGCTGGTCCGACTAAACCACTGATTTTATCCGCCTTGTTGTACGTGTAAGTAGGCTGTAAAAACCCCCACAGCTTGAAGGTAGGCGCGTTGGCGGGTTCGTTACCCTGCAGTTCCAGCCAGTTGGCGGCTTGAGCGCCTTGGGACAGGCCAAGTACGGCGAGCATGATGAGGGA
>DMQT01000283.1:1089-5548 GCA_003455595.1 Betaproteobacteria bacterium | reverse complement strand
GGGTTCAGGGTTTTAGATAGACGTACCCCTCTTTGGCTTGCAGGCGGGCGACTTCTGCCACACCTGACGGCACGATAGTGGCGGGATAGACTACAGCGTCTGCTGTCAGCTTGCGGCTCTTGAGCGTGTTGTTGCACACTCTGAATTCAACGCCTTCAGTGGCCAGGGTTTGCATGGCGACATCATAGGGATTGCCATTGGCGTCCTGGGCATTCTTGAGCATGAAATCGATGCCTTTTCCGTGTCCAACAACGACAATTTTGACGCCGGGGCTGGCATCCAGATGGTTTTTGACATTGCGCAACAAGTTGTCTGAGCGGGTATTGTCATCAATGTGGTAAACCACTTTTATGCCATTATCTGCGGGCGCTGCTAACACACCCGAACTGGCCATGATGCCCAGACTGGCCAAGCCTATTGTCAAGGCCTTTAAAATATTTTTGAACATGCGCTGATCTCCATGATAATTATGAGGTGTTTAGCGATTTGAAATATCCGCCTGAAATGGAAGACGAAACAGCGACTGTGAATATTCCATGACAAGCGAAATATTTTTTCTTGGAATAAAGCAGGACGTTGTTGCGTCTAAGCAAGATAACTTACATAACCGTTAAATCATGAGTCTTTTATTCCTAATTTCCGGCGAAACTAGCCTGCGCAGCCAGCTCAAGGAGCGCCGTGCACGGCTATATCGCGTGGCGTATTCCTGGTGTCATGATCGAACCCTTGCCGATGATCTGGCGCAGGAAGCGCTAGCGCGTGGGTTGGCGCGCATTCACCAACTGCGTGAACCGGCGCAATTGAACAGCTGGTTGTTCAAAATTCTGCACAATTGCTGGCGTGATTGCTTTCGCTGCCAGAAGGGTTTTCAGGATCTGGATGAGCTGGAAGACCACCACTATGCGCATGATGAAACGCCGGAAAATCTCCATTCACGCAGCCAGATAGTGAATCGGGTGCGTGCTGCCGTGGCGCTGCTGCCGATGGGCCAGCGTCAGGTGTTGACTTTGGTTGACCTGGAAGAATTCAGCTACAACCAGGTCGCAGACATTCTTGATATTCCGGTCGGAACAGTGATGAGCCGCCTGTGCCGAGGTCGTCAGGCACTCAAACTGCAATTGATAGAACTGGCACCCGCAGCTAAGTCCAAGTCTGCGGTGCTGAGGAGTGTGAAATGAACAAGGAAATTTCTCAGGAACAATTGAATGCATTTATTGATGGCGAACTCGATGTGGCTGAAAAGGAGGAGATTTTTGCTCAGCTGCAAGACAATCAGGTAGTCAGCCATCAATTGTGTGAGCTGCGCGCGGTGAAAGAAATGTTAAGTCACGGTTATGCTGTACCGCCCGAGCCAGTCAAGCGACGCGCTGATCATGCCTTTAGCTGGGGGCATATGCTGGCAGCCAGTGTGCTGTTGATTATTGGCGTGGCCTCGGGCTGGCTGGGGCGTGACTGGGTAAAACCGCCGCTGCCGATGGGTTTTGCCCAAGTCAATCAAGAAAACTTCAAACCAGTGAGTTTGACTGCAGTCGCACCTGACGCTAACAAAATTATTCTGCATCTGGATTCTGCCGAGCCAGACAAACTGAAAACCCTGCTGGACGACGTCGATTATCTGGTGCAAAAACGGCTTGCGTTGAATCAACTGATACGCGTCGAGGTGATCGCCAATAGCGATGGCCTGAATTTGCTGCGCAAAGACGTGACACCGTATGCGGCGCGGATTGATGCCCTTGCGCGCCAGCATACCAACGTCAGTTTTGTCGCCTGCGGTCAATCCATTCGTCGTCTGAGCAAAGAAGGCGTCAAGGTTGATCTGCTGCCGGAAGCCACAGTGGCGCAGACCGCCGTTGGGCATATCGTTGATCGTCTGCAACATGGCTGGACCTATATCAAGGTTTAAGCCTATCCCGTCCCACATGGTGTTTGATTAAAGCCGGATATATTCCCGGAACCCGGTTGTATTGTCACGTGTCCACCACTAGCATGGTGAAAGGCGCAGTTATTGCATAATGCATGTCTTGCAGGCGCGCAATATGACAATCCAACGGGGAATCTCATGAAGCAAATCGGAATGCTGGGGCTGGGAAAAATGGGTGCCAATATGGCACGGCGACTGGCGCGGGGCGGGGCACAGGTGCACGCCTGGAATCGCAGTCATGACGTGGCCACAGCATTGGCGCAGGAACAAAGCGGCATCGTGGCATATGCAGAGATGGCGGCGCTGGTGGCGGCGTTGCCCTCGCCGCGCATTGTGTGGCTGATGTTGCCAGCAGGGTCAGCCACTGAAGCGGCGTTGCAGAGTTTGACGCCGATGCTCTCTGCTGGCGACATCGTGGTCAATGGTGCCAATGCGTATTACAAGGACTCTCAGCGCCACGCTGCGGAATTGGCAGCACTTGGATTGCGGTTCATGGATGCGGGCGTTTCCGGTGGCGTTTGGGGTTTGCAGAATGGCTACGCACTGATGGTGGGAGGCAACGACGATGCCTTACAGGTACTCAAACCGTTTTATCAAATTCTCGCACCGGGTGCCGACACCGGCTGGCTACATTGCGGTGCAGCGGGCAGTGGGCATTTTGTCAAAATGGTGCATAACGGTATCGAGTACGGCATGATGCAGGCGCTTGCCGAAGGGCTGGCACTGATGAAGGGCAAACAGGCATTCGATCTCGACCTGGCGGCAATCAGCGAAATGTGGCGGCACGGCAGCGTGGTGCGCTCGTGGCTGCTGGATCTGGCAGCTGATTTTCTGCAACGAGATCAATCCCTGGAGAGCATCAAACCCTACGTGGCCGACTCTGGAGAAGGACGTTGGACCGTGCTGGAATCGGTTGAGCAGGGCACGCCTGCGCCAGTGATGTCGATGGCCTTGATGATGCGCTTTGCCTCGCAAGGGCAGGGTGACTATGCCAATAAACTGTTGGCGATGATGCGTAGCGGTTTTGGCGGCCATGCGGTGAAAGGGGACGCAGCATGAGCGCCCAGGCAGTGCACCCGTGCAACTTCGTCATTTTCGGTGCGACCGGCAATCTGGCGAGCAACAAACTCATCCCGGCGTTGTATCGGTTGGAGCAGGCCAAGCGATTGCCCGAAAAGCTGATTTTTACCGCGTTTGGACGGCGCGAGTGGGACAGCGAGATGTGGCGTGCGCACGTTATGGAGTTGCTGCATGCCAAAGTCAAGGATCGCGGCGATGAGGACATTTGTGCACGTTTTGTCGCACGTTTTAACTATCTGCAAGGTGAGTTGGGAGAGGTGGATTCGTACCGCCGCCTCAGGACTGAGCTGGACGAGCATCAGTCGAGCGCGGGTTCCAATGTGATTTTTTACCTGGCGATCAAGCCGAGTGATTTTTCTGCAGTGATCAAAAATCTGTATGAATCCGGGCTCTCCACGCCGCGCGGTCAGCACCGTATCGTGGTAGAAAAGCCGTTCGGTGAAGACATCGAATCGGCGCAATACCTGAATGAATTGCTGCACCGCTATTTTGACGAACAGCAAATCTTTCGCATTGACCACTTTTTGGGCAAAGAGACGGTGCAGAACCTGCTTGTGTTCCGCTTTGCCAATACCTTGATCGAACCTTTGTGGAACCGTAATTTTATCGACCACGTGCAGATTACCGTGGCGGAATCTGTCGGCATCGAAAACCGTGCCGATTATTACGACAAGGCTGGCGCCTTGCGCGATATGTTGCAAAACCATTTGATGCAGTTGCTGACTGTCGTCGCAATGGAGCCACCACCGGCGCTTGAGGCGGACGCGTTACGTGATGAGAAGGTCAAAGTGTTGCGCTCGATACGGCCGATTTCCAAGCGTTCGGTGCATGCGCATGCATTTCGTGCCCAATACGCAGCAGGCGCGATGGATGGCGCGATTGTGCCAGGCTATCAAAGTGAGCCGGGTGTCGAGTCCAATTCAATCACCGAAACCTATGTCGCGGCCAAGTTCTACATCGACAACTGGCGCTGGCGTGGCGTGCCGTTTTATTTGCGTACCGGCAAGCGCATGGCCGAACAGACCTCGATGATCGCTTTGCGTTTCCGCCATCCACCGCAGCAACTGTTTCGTGAAACACCGCTGGAAACGATCGATCCGAACTGGATTGTGCTATCGATCCAGCCGGAAGAAAGCATGAGCATGGAAATTCATGTCAAACAGCCCGGGCTGGACATGGATACCCGCATGCTGCAACTCAATGCCAGCTATCGCCAAACCAACGAAGCCCCGCTCGATGCATATGAAACGCTGCTGCTGGATGTGATCGAGGGCGACCGTACCTTGTTCATCCGTTTTGACGAGGTGGAATGGGCATGGCGGGTGGTCGATCCTATTCTGAAATATTGGGCGCAGGAGCGAGATTTCATCCATACCTATCCAGCCGGCAGCTGGGGGCCGGGCGAATCCAACCGCTTGTTCGATTCCGAAGATCAGGAATGGCGCAACGCGCTGTAAG
>DMQT01000283.1:366-1029 GCA_003455595.1 Betaproteobacteria bacterium | reverse complement strand
GGCATTGCAAAACCAGCTACTCGATAATCCCTCCCCCTACTTGGCCATGCACGCCACCGATCCGGTGGCGTGGCAAACCTGGAATCCACAGACGCTGGCGCAAGCTCGGCGCGAGCATAAACTGCTCTATGTATCGGTGGGATATTTTGCCTGCCACTGGTGCCACGTCATGCAGCAGGAAAGTTTCCGCAATGCGGATATTGCGACTGTGCTTAACCGTGATTTCATTCCGGTCAAGGTAGACCGCGAGCTGGAAACCAGCCTCGACAATGATTTACAAGCATTTTCTGAACGCACCCAGCAGCAGGGCGGCTGGCCGCTTAATGCATTTGTTACGCCAGAGGGTTACCCGTTGCTGACTGTGCTGTATGTGCCACCGAAAGATTTCCTTGGCGTGCTGAATCGACTCGCGCTGCGTTGGCATCAGGATGCATCCAGGCTGAGCCGGCTGGCGCAGCAGGCAGCTCAACCCCCGCAAGCGCTGCCGGAGAAGGCAATTACGCTCAGCGCCGCATCGTTGGCCAATCTCGACCTGGCCTTGCGCAAGACCGCACTACAAAATGCAGATACGCTGCAAGGCGGTTTCGGTCAGGTTAACAAGTTTCCCATGGCGCCGCAGTTGAACGCCATGCTGAACCTGCAATCCCGGCGACCGAACCAGGA
>DMQT01000283.1:0-151 GCA_003455595.1 Betaproteobacteria bacterium | reverse complement strand
ATGCTCTACGACAATGCCCAGCTGGCGGCGCTGTTCTTGCGTGCTGCGGATGTGCTTAAACGATCTGCGTACCGCGACACCGCCTACCGCACACTTGATTTCATGCTCGACAGTTTGGCTGACGCTCGCACCGGCGGCTTGATGTCGAGCA
>DMQT01000253.1:7757-9076 GCA_003455595.1 Betaproteobacteria bacterium | reverse complement strand
TTCGTCGTTCATGGTCTCTGCCTTTTCGGGGTATGGGCTTGTCAAAGGCCACCTCAGGTGTTTGCCATGCGCTCGTAATAGCGAGCGCGGTAGAGCAGCCGCCGTTGCGTTTCATCGTCACTGAAACCGCTGCGGTCATGCAGCACGTTGTTGCAGACCAGGCCCATGCCGGACTCCAGCCGGGCATGGAAAATATAGGGCAGCTCGCTCGCTAGCAGTTGTTCCAGGAAGGCCACGGCGGCCAGGGTGGCCGGGCTCGGATTCCATTCGATGCTGCGGGTGCGGGCGGTGTAACGCATGTGGAGTTGGCCGCTGTCCAGCACGGAAAACACCGGGCCGGTTTCGGCGGGCCGCGCCACGCCGTTCTCGTCCATGCGCGCCGGAATGGTCATGGCATCGGGCGCCATGAGGGCGCGGATGTGCTCGGGGTTCGCATCGCGTATCAGCAGGTAGGCGATTTCGTGGTCGAGCAGGGCATTCTCCCCGCCGCTGACGGCAGGCGTCACGCAGTGCAGCATCAGTCCCAGGATGCGCCGTCCCGGAGGATTGTAGTAACCGTCCGTGTGCCAGCGGATGGGGCGGTCGGTATAGGGAATGAAGTCGCCGCGCTGGCCGCCGCCTGCGGCGACGGTGAGGGAGGTGATGGCATCCTCGTCTGCCAGCAGGTTGTTGTCCAACCGTTTCAGGCCGAATTGCAGCCCCAGCTTGCGCGGGATGTCCTTGTCCGGCGTGGCGCCGCAGCGGCTGGCGTAGATGGCCAGGTTGGTCTTGCGGCAACGCCTCAGGATCGCGTCATGCTCCGCCGGGGTGAGCGCACGCGGGTCGTCCACCTCCACCACCATGTCTTCGGCGCGCCTGGGGTAATTGCCCAGCTTGGCTTCACGCCAGGCCTGGTAAGCGGCGTCGGCGTCCATATGGAAAGGGCTGCGTGTACTTGTCATGCGGGCAGAGAAGCGCTTGATGTTTGCGGAAACAGGCCATCCACCGCTTGCTTGACGGTTGCTATCATCTCTGGCGCCTCCAGTTCCATGATCTGGTCGATCACCCAGGGCTGATCGCGGCCTTCCATGATGTCGCGGATGCAGTTGCCCAGGTAGCGCAGCGCCGCGAAACTGGGTTGCTCCGGCGGAAAATCGAAGCTGGCGTAATCCTGGCCGCGCCGGTTGACCAGATCGATGAAGTCGGCCTGGTAGGGATGGCCGTGGTCGTTCATCACCTCGTGGATATTTTCTTCCAGGATTTCCGCCAGGCGCTTCGCCAGAGCCTGCACCAGGGCCTGCCGCTCCGTGTCCGCGATGCGGCGGTACACCATGCGGTCG
>DMQT01000253.1:7210-7675 GCA_003455595.1 Betaproteobacteria bacterium | reverse complement strand
GTGATGATGTCGTAATCGGACTTGGAAAGGTCGATGACCGTTTTGTCTGCCAGCTTCCAGATGGTAAGTGCGATCACACCGGCCTGTTGCGCCGGTCCCTTGGGGCCGTCCTCTTGCTTGAACCAGATGGTTTTAACACGGATAGCCATTTTGGTTTATTCCTCCTTGATGGTTGGGCGCGACGGATCGGTGATCCATTCGCTCCAGGAGCCGGGGTAGAGCCGGGCGCCGGACAATCCCGCAATCTCCATGGCCAGCAGGTTGTGGCAGGCGCTGACACCCGATCCGCACATATGAATGCTGCGCTGCGGCGGGGTCGCACCCAGCGCCTCCAGATAGGCGGCGCGCAACGTGTCGGCGCCGAGTAAAGTGCCATCCAGGTCCAGATTGTCCTCGAATGGCCGGTTCATCGCGCCGGGGATATGGCCGGCCACTTTGTCCAGGGGTTCCACGAAGCCAATGAAA
>DMQT01000253.1:6576-7085 GCA_003455595.1 Betaproteobacteria bacterium | reverse complement strand
GGCATTGGGCCGGGCTTCGAAGCGTGCTGACACGATAGCCGGTGCATCCGCCGTGAGCAGACGCTTTTCCCGCTGCCATTTGTGCAAGCCACCGTCCAGCAGGCCCACGTTTTCATGTCCCAGCCAGCGCAGCAACCACCACAGTCGCACCGCCATGGAACCGAAGCTGTCGTCGTATACCACGACCTGGACGTCTTTGTTTACTCCCCAGCGACCGAGTTTTTCACCCAGTATGGCCGGATCGGGCAGCGGGTGGCGGCCGCTGACGGGCAGAACCGGCGCGGACAGGTCGGCGTCCAGGTGAGCATAGCGGGCGCCGGGGATGTGCGCGGCGGCGTAGGCTTGGCGTCCGGCCTCGGGACGGGTCAGGGTAAAGCGGCAGTCGAATATGATCCAGTCCGGGTCGTCGAGACGCCGTGCGAGTTGTTCGGAGCTGATCAGCGTGGCGGACCTCATGGCCGTAGATGAGGGTCGGTAACGTAATCGGTCGGCCATGTTCATATTGGACG
>DMQT01000253.1:6095-6517 GCA_003455595.1 Betaproteobacteria bacterium | reverse complement strand
TGGCGGGCAGGCTGGTTGGGAAACAGGGTGTACAGATGCTTTTTCCAGTCGGGACCGGGATGTTTTTCTTCGAGATCCTTAACCATGTTGCGGAAATTCGGCGTATGGCCGTCCTCACGGAATTTCTCACGCAGGTAACGCACCACGAACCAGTGTTCGTCGGTCAGGCCGATATTTTCGGCGCCGGCGATGACGGATACGATGTCATCGTCATAAACCGGCTCCAGCAGGAACTTTTCATCATCGACTTCCAGTTCCTGGCCGTTGTAGGTGTAGCTCATTTTTTCCTCCTGTCGTTAACGGATTGGCGATTAAACCGAGCCTATTGCGCCGACGGCGGCAATGGATTTGTGCGGAATAAAGATGCCGCATCCGAGCTTGCGATGCGCTCCCAAGCCCTGCTGCTGCATATGGATGGCATG
>DMQT01000253.1:2499-6073 GCA_003455595.1 Betaproteobacteria bacterium | reverse complement strand
CCGCAAATAAAACGGCTGCTAATGTCCATCTGGCTCAGCATGCGCATGATGTCGAGCGTGAATTCTCTTTCATCTGCGCTGCCAGTGACCACGCAATGGGCATACAACGGGGTGTACCTGCTCAGTGGCTTGACCTTGCAGGCGCCGATGACCAGTTCCTGTCGCTCCAGGTGGATTGTGCGCCCGTTAAGTTTCGTTAATTCATCCAGTCGGCCGACCGGACAGCGCACCACCAGTTTGGCACGCCGGTTCAGGAGCAGTTCGCCGGCGCCGCTGTCGGCGCCATGCACCGGATGAATGCCCAACAAGGCTTCATCCTCGATCCAGGGCAACAAGCGCAGCAGTTCCCGGAACAGCAGATAGCCGTGATCCGCCGGTATACGCGTGCCGCGCAATTCCAGATGCGCATCGGACATCGCGGCGATGCCGATTTTCGACATCTCCGCGTGATCGTCGTAGAGCCAGCCTATTTTCCTTCTCCCGTTTTGACCTGCCCGGCCTGAACGAGGGTGTCCGCCCATTCCAGCATGGCGCGACCCCAAGCCCTGGCGGTGGGTTCGTCAATATCGAAAATGGTGAAACGTTTCTGCTCGCGGATCCTCACCCGCAGCGTTACGTAATCGGCCTGGTGCAGCACGTGCTGAAGCTCGATTTCCTGCCGGTAGGGCGAGGCCAGCAACTTATGCAGCGTTCTGATTTCAATCTCGTCCAATTTTTTCACCGGTGACTGTGGAGCAGGGGAACCGCACTTCGAAGGCGCCTGGGCGACCCGAGCTTGACAGGATTGTAGGCAGCCTCATTGCATTGCTCTGGTCAAAGTTTCTCACTGTCGCCCGCACAAGAAACTAACCCGAAAAGGGGGGGCGCACTACCCGAATGGTTAGGTGCGCACTACCTATCAAGCTTATGGAATTGGCGTTTTTGATGGAGGTAATATGCATGAACTTTCGATGACATTGAGCTGAGTGCATCTGTTTCCGGCGGACGCATCAGCGGCTGTGAACTGCCTGGCGCTGGCGCACGGCAGTGTGGAATATTAAGGTTAACGACTGTTGCAGTCTGGCTGAACAGGTTGATTATCAGCGCATCCATGGCTTTTTGACAATCCGGCAACTATTGGTGGAATGAAGGGAGTGGCGATGACCAAGAAGATGTACGACACGCCGATGCTCGACCAGCTCGAGAGCGGCCCGTGGCCCAGCTTTGTAACCGGGCTGAAGCGTCTGGCCAAGGACAACGACATGATGGTTGACCTGCTGGGTCAGCTGGAAACTTCCTACCAGACCAGGAAAGGTTACTGGAAGGGCGGCACCGTGGGTGTGTTCGGTTACGGCGGCGGCGTGATCCCCCGCTTTAGCGAGTTGAAGGACGAGCACGGAAAGCCCCTCTATCCTGCCGCCGCTGAATTCCATACACTGCGCATCCAGCCGCCGGCCGGCATGCACTACACCACCGACATCCTGCGCAAGCTCTGCGATCTGTGGGAAAAGCATGGTTCCGGGCTGATTGCCCTGCATGGCCAAAGCGGCGACATCATGTTCCAGGGCGTTTCCACTGCAAACGTCCAGCCCGCCTTCGATGAACTGAATGAAATGGGCTTCGACATGGGCGGCGCCGGCCCCGCCCTGCGCACCTCCATGTCCTGCGTGGGTGCAGCCCGTTGTGAAATGTCCAACTTCGACGAGGCAAAAGCATTGCGGACCATCATCAATGACAATATTGATGACATGCACCGTCCCGCGTTGCCGTATAAATTCAAATTCAAATTCTCGGGTTGCGGCAATGACTGCGTGAATGCCATTCAGCGTTCCGACATGGCGGTAATCGGTACCTGGCGCGACAGCATCCGTGTCAACGAGGCGCTGGCCAAGGATTACATGGCCAAGCACGGCATGGAAAAACTGGTTAATGACGTGATCAGCCGTTGTCCGACCAAGGCCTTGTCCCTGAAAAACACCGCCGATGTTTCCCGGGCCGATGGCATCTCCAGCGTGGCCGTCACCGACACCCAGTCCCTGCAAATAGACAACCACAATTGCGTGCGCTGCATGCATTGCCTGAACGTCATGCCGGGTGCGCTGCTTCCCGGCACCGATAAAGGTGTGAGCATCCTGGTGGGCGGCAAGAGCGTGCTGAAGATCGGCGCCACCATGGGCACGATGGTGATTCCGTTCATGAAGCTGGAATCCGATGAAGACTTTGAGGCGCTGACTACTCTGTCGCGCAGCATTATCGATTTCTTTGCCGAAAACGCGCTGGAGCATGAACGCACCGGCGAGATGATCGATCGCATCGGCCTGGTCAATTTCCTGGAAGGCGTCGGTATTGATGTCGATGCGAACATGGTGCTGGAGCCGCGCAGCAATCCCTATGTACGCATGGATGGCTGGGACGAAGAAGTCGAGAAGGCGGCAGAACACAAGCAGAAAGCTGCCAGTTGATTTCGAATGCTTAAGCGCTGAACAAGTTTTCTATCTGGAGATAAGGAATTATGGCTGAAATGCGTTCACCCATTGAGAGCGGCGTACCGGATCCGATGCCCTACATGCACCCGGTCATGGTCAAGAATTATGGCAAGTGGGCTTATCATGACCACCCGAAACCCGGTGTCCTGCGTCACCGCGCTGAAAGCGGCGACGAAATCTGGACCGTCAAGGCGGGCACCCAGCGCCAAATGGATGTCTATACCATCCGCACGTTGTGTGACATTGCCGACCAGTTCGCCGATGGGCATGTGCGCTTTACCGCGCGCAGCAACATCGAATACATGGTTGCCGACGAGCGCAAAGTGGAACCCCTGATCAAGGCATTGAATGATCATGGTTTTCCTGTCGGCGGTACCTCCAACTCGATTTCCATGATCTCCCATACCCAGGGCTTCCTGCATTGCGACATTCCCGGCACCGATGCTTCCGGCGTGGTAAAGGCGTTGATGGACGAACTCTACGACGAGTTCATCAAATGCGAGATGCCCAACCGGGTCAAGATGTCCACCTCCTGTTGCGAGATCAACTGCGGCGGCCAGGCTGATATCGCGATTATCATGCAACACACCAAGCCGCCCAAGATCAACCATGATCTGGTTGCAAACATGTGCGAGCGTCCTACCGTGGTGGCGCGTTGCCCGGTGGCTGCGATTCGTCCGGCGCTGGTGAACGGCAAACCTTCCCTGGAAGTGGACGAGAAGAAATGCATGTGCTGCGGCGCCTGCTACCCCCCCTGCCCGCCAATGCAGATCAACGATCCTGAGCACTCCAAGATTGCGATCTGGGTCGGCGGCAAGAACTCCAACGCGCGTTCCCGCCCCACTTTCCACAAGCTGGTGGCTTCCGGCCTGCCCAACAACGCGCCGCGCTGGCCGGAAGTGGCAGCAGTGGTCAAGAACATTCTGTCCGTGTACAAGGCGGATGCACAGCCCTGGGAGCGTATGGCGGACTGGATCGAGCGCATCGGCTGGCCGCGCTTCTTCGAGAAAACCGGCCTGCCGTTCACCAAGTACCACATTGACGATTGGCGTGGCTCGCGGGCGACACTGAACGCCTCCGCGCACATCCGTTTCTAGTTACTTTTGAGC
>DMQT01000253.1:0-2435 GCA_003455595.1 Betaproteobacteria bacterium | reverse complement strand
ATGGTCAACGAAGGTCCCTACACCCACCAGGCCTCGGATAGTGCTTACCTGTTTGCCAAAGCGACATTGGAAAAGGGCCATCAAATCCATCGGGTTTTTTTCTATCACGACGGCGTCAACAATGCCACCCGGCTGACCGAGCCGCCGCAGGACGATCGTAACGTCGTCACGCGCTGGTCCAAGCTGGCGGAAGACCACGGTGTCGATTTGGTGGTGTGCGTTGCCGCCGCCATGCGCCGCGGTATTCGCGACGAAAATCTGGCCCCGGGCTTCCGCATTTCCGGTCTGGGCCAACTGGTCGAATCCGGCATCCAGGCCGATCGGCTGGTGGTATTTGGTGATTGAGCAAGAGGAGGGTGTGATGAACGAAACAACAGGCGGTATCGAGGATGGCGATGGCTCCGGCATCGTCAAGAAATTCATGTTCGTCAACCGCAAGGCGCCTTACGGCACGATTTACGCGCTGGAGGGGCTGGAGGTGGTGCTGATCAGCGCGGCTTTCGATCAGGACGTGAGCATGGTTTTTCTGGATGACGGTGTGTACCAGCTGGCCAAGGGGCAGCACACCAAAGCCATCGACGTGAAAAACTTCTCCCCCACCTACCGGGCGCTGGAAGGTTACGACATCGAGAAGCTGTACGTGGAGCGCGAGTCGCTGGAAATTCGCGGCTTGAACGCGGGCGACCTGCTGGTGCCGGTGGAAGTGCTGTCCTCTGCCGCAATGGGCGACCTGATGAAAACTCAGGACGTGGTTATTGGTTTTTAAGGGGAAAACGAATGCTGCACATCGTGAACAAATCTCCATTCGAAAACACCACGCTTGCCAGTTGCCTGCGCGTTGCGTGCAAGGGCGGTGGTGGCGCGCTGCTGTTGATCGAAGATGGGGTTTATGCGGCAACAAAAAACAGTATTGCCGGGAATGTCGTCCGCAGCGCCATGGGCGACATTCAGGTGTATGCGTTATGGCCTGACGTGGAAGCTCGCGGCATCCAGGACCGGGTGCTGGAAGGCGTGAAAATGGTGGACTATGGCGGTTTCGTCGATTTGGTGGTTGAGCACAGCAACGTGCAATCCTGGTTGTAAGTGGATTTTAAAATTAGAGAGGTTAGATATCATGGCTTTGGAAGTTAACGGCAAGACCTACGAGACCGATGAAGAGGGCTACCTGCTCAACCTGAGCGAATGGGACGAAGATATCGCCAAGGTGCTGGCCGAGAGCGAGAAAGTGGAGATGACCGAAAATCACTGGGAGGTGGTCAATTTCCTGCGCGAGTACTACAACGACTACCAGATTGCCCCTGCGGTGCGCGTGCTGACCAAGGCGATCGGCAAGAAACTGGGCGCAGAGAAGGGCAACAGCAAATACCTGTACGAACTGTTCCCGTATGGCCCGGCCAAGCAGGCATGCAAGATCGCCGGCTTGCCCAAGCCTACCGGCTGTATCTGATTCTACGGCTGATGCAGCGTAAAGCAGCGACGGCTCCGCGGGGTCGTCGCCCTGCAGTTTATTTGAGACCGGAAGGCAAGCGCTAGCATGTCATCGCTCACAATTTTTTTTGCACTTCTGTTTTATCTGGCGACAGCGCTGCTGGTCGGCGGGCTGGCTTATAAGATTTATATTTATAGCCGCACCCCAACGCCGCTGAAGATTCCCACCATGCCTGCGCCCACTACCACGACCGGCGTTGTGATGCGCATGGGGCGTGAAGTCGTGTTGTTCGAAAGCCTGTTCAAATCCAACAAGTGGATCTGGATTTTCGGCTGGATGTTCCATTTTGGCTTGCTGCTGGTGCTGCTGCGCCACCTGCGTTATTTCACCGAGCCGGTATGGGGCTGGGTGGTGTTGATCCAGCCTTTCGGCAGATACGCCGCATTCGCCATGATCGCGGGCCTGCTTGGCCTGTGGGCGCGGCGCTTTCTGGTGGATCGGGTGCGTTACATTTCCACCCCCTCCGACCACCTGATGCTGGCGCTGCTGGTCGGCATCGGTTTGTCCGGCGCGGCCATGAGCTTTGTCGTGCATACCAATATCGTCAGGCTCAAGGAGTTCATGCTCGGCCTCATGCTGTTCGACTGGCAACTCCTGCCGGCCGACCCAATTTTGCTGGCGCATCTGTCTCTGGTCGCACTGCTGATGATTATTTTTCCCATCAGCAAGCTGCTGCATGCGCCCGGCATATTCTTCAGCCCAACTCGCAACCAGGCCGACAACTCCAGGGATACGCGCCATGTGGCCCCCTGGGCTGCCCGGTTTGAGAAATAAGAACAGGGGATCCCGGTGGCCGCACCCAAATTCGAAGTTCCAGAACTAAAGGGCTACACGGAAATTCCGCTGCTGCGCGAAGGCGCGACAGCGGACGTCAAATCCTTCCCAGCGAACGCGCAGATACAGGAAGCGCTGGGTTTCCCGGGCGAGTTGGTGGAAAACTGGCATG
>DMQT01000217.1 GCA_003455595.1 Betaproteobacteria bacterium | reverse complement strand
ACGCCCCATATAGGTCTGCAAAATATCGGCGTGCTCGGCTTTTGCCAGCGCACCGATTTTCCAGCGCGACGGGATATCCCACACGCTGCGCATCGGCACGTGCAGCGCACGCACAGTGTTATCCAGTTCCAGATCAATCACACTGCCGGGCGGGGTCACGCTTGTTACCGCCTGCCCGGCGTGTGCCAACGCATTCACCAGCCGCGCAAAGAAGCGCTCGGCACCACCAGATTGTTTGCTGCCGATAATGTGCATCGAACGCAGGCTCATGGCGCAGCCACCAAGTCTTTCAACACAGTGGCGACTTGCTCGACGCTCAACTGTGAGAGGTCTTGCCCGGGTGCCACCAGCCAGCGCGCATGCGCACCCCATGGCCGATAGCGCAAGGGATCACCTGGCCCAAATACGGTCAGCGTGGGCGTGCCTACTGCACTGGCTAAATGACCCAGTCCTGAATCATTGCCGACGAACGCGCGTGCGCGTGCCAGTACGGCGGCGGCTTCCAGCAACCCGGTCTGGCCGCACAGGTCGACGCTGGGTAAATGAATCTGCGGCTGCATCGCCTCAGCGCGCGCGCGATCCGCCGCGCCGCCGAGCAGAATCACGCCGTCGAATTCACTGGCACATTGATTCGCCAGCGCGACAAAGCGCGCCGCGTCCCAGATTTTGCCGTCCCAGTTGGCACCCGGCCCGAGTGCCAGCCAGCGACTACCCGGCAGCGCCGCCAGATGCGCTGCGGCGGCTGTGTGCGCGGCTTCTGGTATCCACAAGCAGGTAGGCGGCGGTGCGGCATGACCCAATAGCGGTGCCAGCGCCCGAAAATGCTGTTCTACACTATGGGTTTGCGACGTGCGCTGACGGATTTTGTTAAGACGCTGCCGGGCCCGCAACAACCAGCTCAAACCATCGGTACGCAGATCCACGATCAGGTCGTAGCGCTTGCGCCGCAGCTGCCTGACAAAGGCCAGCTTGGCGCGCCAGCCGACATTCTTATGCTTGAGGATGATGTCGTCGAGCGCGTCAAAATGCGCAAACAGCGCCGCCGAGCGCGCGTCTGCGACGATGTCGAAACGCGCGTCAGGATAGCGTTCATGCAGCGCAGCGAGCACCGGTGTGGTCATCACCGCGTCGCCGATGTTGCTCAGGGTAATGAACAGGATGTGCTGCATGGTCATAGATTCGGCAGAATACGCGCCGGCACGCGCACGATCGTTTGCGCTGACGGCTGGGTGAGCAAGGCCAGCACTTGTTCCGGATGCACCTCGCGCATGCACGAGTGATGCGCGCAGTGCTTCTGGTAGCAACTGCTGCACGGCAAGTCGGCCTGAATGGCAATCACATTGTCGCCCAGCGGCTTGACGCGGGTCGGATCGGTGGGCCCGCAAANNGAACAGTATCTGGCGTGGGTCAGACATGGGGAAGCGCCTCAAGGATTCTGGCCGGCACCCGGACGATGGCCTGCAGCGGCGGCTTTCTGAGCAATGCCAGCACCTGCGCCGGATGCACCTCGCGCATGCATGAGTGATGGGCGCAATGCTTGCGATAGCAATTGCTGCATGGTAAGTCGGCCTGGATGGCGATGACCCGGTCGCCCAGCGGTTTGACGCGGGTGGGATCAGTAGGCCCGCAAATCACCACTTGCGGACGTTCGCTGCAGGCGGCCAGGTGCGAGGTGCCGGTGTCATTGCCAACGACGCACTGCGCCGCCTCGGCCAGCGGAATGATATCGAGCATTTCGGTGGCACCGCACAGATTCACCGCCGCCACGCCAATCAGACCAGCAATCGTCGCACCAAGCGCCACTTCATCGGGTCCACCGGCAATGACAATGTGCTGCACCCGACCTGATGCAAGCAGCAGTTTTCCCAGCTCGGCGAAATGCTGCTCGCCCCAGCGCTTGAGGTAGCCACGCGGATGACAACCAGGGAAAAACAACGCATACGAACCGGCAATCAGTCCGTATTGCGCAAGCAAATCACGCACCCGCGTAGCGTTGTGGCTGGGCACCGCCAGTACAGGATGATTAGTCTCGGTGGGGATGCCAGCTAACTGCAACGCCGCACGCATGCGGATCAAGGGATTGATTTCCAGCGGCAGGTCATTCGGACCGACGCTGTACGGCCAGAAACCATGATTGCCAATGCGGTAACGCCCCGCGCCGCCGATCAAGCGCAACAAGCCGAGCAGTAACCGCGAGCGGTCCGTGGTCTGCAGGTCAATGATCAGATCATAGCGCCCGACGCGTATCTGGCGCAGCCAGTCAAGCACGCTGCGTAATCCGCCTTTGCGCGTGTCCTGCGCGATGATGCGGGTAAAGCGGGAATCGGCAGCAAACAGTTTCTGATTCGCCGCAGCGGTATTGAGGTGAATTTCGGCGGCGGGAAAAGCACGCCGGATGTCTTCACACACCGCGCTGGCCATCACCAGATCACCCAGCGCGCTCCACTTGATAATCAGAATGCGTCGGATCGACGGGTCTTGCGGCAGGTTCAGAGGTGACGCCGACACCGATGCATCAATCGGTTTTAATGGCCGAGGCAAAGCTGTCGAGCATGGGCTGAATTTCGGCGCGCTTGAGCTTGAGCGAGGCCTGGTTCACCACCAGCCGCGAGCTGATGTCCATGATGTCGGCCACTGCCACCAGGCCATTGGCCTTGAGTGTGCTGCCGCTGCTGACCAGATCGACGATCACATCGGCGAGTTTGACCAGCGGGGCCAGCTCCATCGAACCGTAGAGCTTGATCAGGTCAACATGTACACCCTGCGCGGCGAAGTATTCACGCGCGGTTTTAAGATATTTTGTCGCGACACGCAGACGCGCGCCCTGATGCACAGCTTGCTCATAATCGAACGCCGGGTGTGCGGCGACCATCATTTTACAGCGCGCGATATTCAGATCCAGCGGCTGGTACAAGCCTTCGCCGCCATGTTCGATCAGCACATCCTTACCCGCTACGCCCATGTCGGCCGCGCCGTATTGCACATAGGTCGGCACATCGGTCGCGCGGATGATGATGAGGCGCACGTCGGGCAGGTTGGTACCGATGATGAGCTTGCGCGATTTTTCCGGATCTTCGCGCGGGTCGATGCCGGCAGCGGCCAGCAGGGGCAGGGTTTCCTGAAAAATACGGCCTTTGGACAGGGCAATCGTAATCATGTCAAATCAGACCTTTAATGTACCCGACGGATACGCGCACCCAGTTGCGAGAATTTTTCCTCGATGCATTCGTAGCCGCGGTCAATATGGTAAATACGCTCGATGACGGTTTCGCCTTCGGCTACCAACGCCGCCAGAACAAGGGAAGCCGAGGCACGTAAATCGGTCGCCATGACCACTGCGCCTTCCAGCTTGTCGACACCCCGCACCAGCGCAGTATTACCTTCGACTTCGATATCTGCGCCCAGACGCTGCATTTCCTGCACGTGCATGAAACGATTTTCAAAAATGGTTTCGGTCACGCGCGACACCCCATCGGCAATGCAATTCAGCGCCATGAACTGCGCCTGCATGTCGGTCGGGAACGCTGGATACGGCGCGGTTTTGATGCTCACGGCGCGCGGGCGACTCTGCATGCTGAGGCTGATGGCATCATTTTCCACCTCAATCTGCGCACCGGCTTCGCGCAACTTTTCCAGTACTGCATCGAGCGTATCGGCACGCGTGCCCAATAACTTGACCTGGCCTTGCGTCATCGCCGCCGCCACCAGATAGGTACCGGTTTCGATGCGATCAGCCATGATCTTGTGCGTTGCGCCGTGCAATGTTTCAACGCCGGTGATGGTGATGGTGTCACTGCCTGCACCTTCAATTTTCGCGCCCATCGCAATCAGGCACTGCGCCAGATCGAACACTTCGGGTTCGCGTGCAGCATTTTCCAGCACCGTCACGCCGTTCGCCAGCGTCGCGGCCATCATCAGATTTTCAGTGCCGGTGACAGTCACGGTGTCCATGAAAATACGCGCACCTTGCAGACGGGCGGCTTTGGCATGAATGTAGCCGTGCTCGATATGGATTTCCGCGCCCATCGCCTGCAAACCCTTGATATGCAAATCGACTGGACGCGAGCCAATGGCGCACCCACCCGGCAGCGATACGCGCGCTTCGCCGTAACGCGCCAGGATGGGCCCCAGCACCAGGATCGAAGCGCGCATGGTTTTCACCAGTTCGTACGGCGCTTCGAGCTTGTCCAGATGGNNGTCAGGCTGGTGCTGATGTCCTTGAGCTTGGGCAGATTTTCCAGACGCAGCGTTTCAGCAGTCAACAGACCCGCGCAAAGTATTGGCAAAGCTGCATTTTTGGCACCTGAAATGCGGATTTCGCCGCTCAGTCGCGCGCCTCCTTGTATTGCCAGCTTATCCATCAATGCGCCCTCGCTGCCCACTCTTCCGGCGTCAGCGTCTGCATGGAGAGCGCGTGAATTTCGGCTTTCATGCGGTCGCCCAGGGCACGGTACACAATCTGATGCTGCTGCACGCGATTCTTGCCACGAAATTCGGCGCTGACGATGATGGCTTCAAAGTGCTGACCGTCACCGGCGACACGCACCAAGTCGCAAGCCATGCCTTGCGAGATGTAATTCTGGATATCTTCAGGGTTGAGCATAGTCTAATGTCGCAGCTTGTAGCCGCTTTTAAGCAGGATGAGGGTGAAGGCGGATAATGCCACAAAGCAGGTGCCCACGACCAGCAGACTGAGCTGCGGCGAGACATCAGCCAGGCCAAAAAACCCGTAGCGGAAGCCGTCTATCATGTAAAAAACCGGGTTGTAACGCGATACCGCCTGCCAGAACGCAGGCAGCGAGTGAATCGAATAAAACACGCCGGACAGGAACGTCAGTGGCATGATAAGAAAATTCTGAAACGCCGCGAGCTGGTCGAATTTTTCCGCCCAGATACCGGCAATGATGCCGAGCGCGCCCATCACGCCGGTACCGAGCAGGGCAAACGCAATCAGCCACAGCAGGTGCAGTACCGGCGTGGCGGTAAACGCCACCGTCACCACAAACACCCCCGCGCCCACCACAATACCGCGCACCGCAGCCGCCAGCATATAGGCACCGAAAAACTGCAGATACGACAACGGCGGCAGCAGCATGAAGACAATATTGCCGGTAATCTTGGACTGAATCAGGCTGGACGAACTATTGGCGAAAGCGTTTTGCAGCATCGACATCATTACCAGACCGGGAATCAGAAACGCCGTGTAGCCGACGCCGGGATACACCTGAACATGCGCTTCGAGCACGTGCGAAAAAATCAGCAGGTAGAGCAAGGCGGTAATCACCGGCGCCAGCACGGTCTGGAATGCGACTTTCCAGAAGCGCAACAACTCCTTGTAGAGCAGAGTGTAAAACGCAATCATCCGGCGCGCCCCATGATCTGCACGAACACGTCTTCAAGATCGGGCTGGGTCAGCTCCATTTCCTTGATGCGGATGCCTGCATTGCGCAATTGCGCCAGTATCTGTTCAAGATCGGCGAACTGATTCAGTGCCAGCACCTGAAAACCATCAGCCTGGCTGACTGCGTGCACCTGCAAGCCGGGCGGCAGCGCATCCGGTTCGAGCTTGAGGCGCAGATAGCGCTCGGACACGCTGTTCAGCAGGTTGGCGGTGCTATCAAGCGCGACAATACGCCCCTGTTTGAGCATGGCGATACGGTTGCACAGGGTTTGCGCTTCCTCCAGATAGTGCGTGGTCAGGACGATGGTGTGACCCTGTTCATTGAGGCTACGAATGAAGGCCCACAGCGACTGGCGTAATTCCACATCGACGCCGGCGGTGGGCTCATCCAGAATAATCACCGGTGGCTTATGCACCAGCGCCTGCGCCACCAGCACGCGGCGCTTCATGCCGCCGGACAGCGTGCGCATGTTGCGGTCAGCCTTGTCGAGCAAATCGAGATTGTGCATCACCTCGTCGATCCAGTCGTCGTTGCGACGCAACCCGAAGTAACCGGACTGGATGCGCAAGCCCTCGCGCACAGTGAAAAACGGATCGTATACCAGCTCTTGTGGCACCACGCCGAGCAGTTGGCGGGCCGCACGATAATCACGCACCACATCATGACCGAGCACTTGCGCGTCGCCAGAATCCGCGCGAGCCAGTCCGGCAAGAATGCTGATCAGCGTAGTTTTGCCCGCGCCGTTCGGCCCGAGCAGCGCAAAAAACTCGCCCTGTTGCACTTCAAGATCAACGCCTTGTAACGCGTGCAGATTGCCAAAACGCTTGTGTAGCTGACGCACACGAATTGCTGGCGTTTCCGACGGGTAATGCGTCATTGCGCGATGAATTCAGACACCCCATACAGGGTTGCGAGGCTAATCAAGTTAGCCGGAAGGTTGACGCAGCGCAGCGTCATGTCCAGACGCTTGGCTTCGCGTTGACACGCCAGGATCAATGCCAGTGCTGCCGAATCCAATTCGGTAGCACTGGCAAAATCAATTACCCGTGCACCTTGCTGGATGGCGGGCAGGCAGGCATTCAATATGCCCGGCACCGTCGCGGCGGTGACTGCACCTGAGAGCACAAAACCCGCATCACTCAAGACAGCGGCCATCAGGAAACTTTATGGATTGCGGCCGTGGACGGCGCAGCTGAGGATTGCTTGTTACGGTTGGCAAGCGTACGAATCAGACCGTCTATGCCCGACTGGCGGATTTCCGTGGCAAACGAGCCACGGTAGTTGGTGACCAGGCTCACGCCGTCTATCGCCACGTCATAGACTTTCCAGCCGAAGGCGGTTTTTTCCATGCTGTAATCAATCGGGATCGGTTGCCCACCGGGTTGCTTTACCTGCGTCTGCACGGTGACGTCAGTCGCACCCGCCGCCATGCTAAACGGCTTGAACTCGATAGTCTGATTGGTAAACTCAGTCAGCGAACTGGCGTAGGTGCGCACCAGCAGGGTACGGAATTCCTGAATCAGCGCCTGGCGCTGCGTCGGGGTTGCGCGCTGCCAATATTTTCCTATCGACAGCATCGTCATGTGATTGAAGTCAAAATTCGGCAGCACCTTGGCATCCACCAGTGCGTACACTTTTTGCAAGTTACCGGATTGAATATCCTTGTCTTTTTTGAGGATGGAAATCACCTCTAGTGTCGTGGTTTTTACCAGCACATCGGGTGCCACGTCGGTAGCACGCGCCTGCCCCAGCGTCAACATCAACAGGGCGCATGCCAGCATGCCGCTCATCAGCCAGCTGACAAAATTCTGCTTGGGAAAAGGTATCGTTTTCATCATTTTTCTAGCCCTGAAATTAGTTACTCTCACCGACAGCGCGCTGCAACTGCGCCACGTTCATATTGTAGTCATTCACCGTTCGCAAATAGTCGGCCTGCATGGTGGCATAAGCCTTGAGTGCGTCACCGACTTTATCGGCACGCTCCAGCCCGGCGCTGAAATCCGCCAGCGAGGATACCATCCAGCGCCGCGCTGCGGCCGCACCTTGCGCCAGATCCTGTTGTCCCTGGTAATTGGCCTGCATCTGGTGATAGGCCTCTGACACCTGGAACGGAATACCCGCCTGGGCATACTGATTTTTGAAGTTCAGTGCTTCCAGTTCAGCCTGCTCGTGCGCAATTTGTGCGGGTACCACGCCCAGCTTGATATCCCATTTCACGCCCACCACCGGGGTCACACCGGCATTGTTGAACGGGTCATAAAGATAGGGATTGTTCAGTCGATCGCGGCGTGATGCATAGTTAGCCTGCCCGACGATACCTGCGTAGACATCCGGGTACATTTCTGCCTTCTTGGCTGCCACCAATGCCCGGCGCGCGCGCAAGCCAGCCTCCAGCTGCGCCATTTCCGGACGCTCTGTCAACGCCTGCGATTGCAATTCAGGTAACGCGGATTTGGGCAGCGCAACGGGCGTCAAGCTGTCGTCAGCCACTTGCAAATCAGCATTCAGGCCCGCACCAGTCAGCACTTTCAAACCATCCAGACTTATTTTTTCAATCGACTTGGCCTGGCTCATATATTTACCCAACAGCCCCTTCGCAGCCTGCAAGGCATACAGGTCCGACTGCTTCGATTCGCCGTTGTCATCCTTGATGTTTCTATTGACGCGCTCGACTGCCGAATCCACCCGGCTATTGACATCCTCCAGCAAGCGGCGTGAATCGCGCGCAGTCAGGTAACCATAGTAGGCGCGCTTGACGTCCAGCACCGTATCAGACTTGCTGATGCGCACATCGCCGCGTTTTACGTCGATGTCGCCTTGCGCCGCTTCGCTGTAATGTTTGATCTTGCCGAAGGTAAACAAGGGCTTGATCAAGGCAATTTGTAGCGAGGTCCAATCAGATACGCCGCCAGGCAGCGGGCCATCGGTGCGCGGCGTGGTGCCGCTGGTCGCGCCACCTTGATAGAACCCGCCGCTGACCGCAGGCGCCAGCCCCATGAACAGATTGGCATTCAGACGCCAGCCATCATTGCCTTGCACTTCTTCCAGCACCGCGCGCGCCGATTCCACCAACTGTTCACGCTCCTTGATACGTGGGTCTGCGTTCAAGCTCATTTGTACGGCCTGCTGCAGATTGATCGTCTGCGCCAGCACACTGCCGGGCAGTGCCAGCAAAAAGCCCAGCGCAAAGCCGGACAAGGGATGCATTTTTTTCATTTTAATGTTCATATCTAGATACTCCGAGCTTAGGGCGCCGCGGGCGCTGATGCTGGCTCAGACTTCGCTGAGCCATTAGCTGCCTTATTAAACAAAAATTGACTAATCAGACTCTCCAGCACGATGGCTGACTGGGTAATCTGGATTTTATCGCCAGCAGCGAGCTTCTTATCACTGCCGCCGGCATCAAGACCCACATACTGCTCACCCAACAAACCGGCTGTCAATATGGCAGCAATGGTGTCCTTGGGAAAAGTGTAACGCTTGTCCAAGCCCAGCGTGACCGTCGCCTCATAGGTTTTATCATCAAAACTGATGCTGCTCACCCGCCCGACCACTACGCCTGCACTCTTCACCGGTGCCCGCACTTTCAGGCCACCGATATTATCGAACTGGGCGGTGACTGAATAGGTATCGGACATGTTCGCGGTGCCGATGTTCCCCACTTTGAATGCCAGCATCACCAGCGCGACCAATCCAGCCGCCACAAATAATCCTACCCACAGATCCAGAACGCCTCTCTGCATGGTTTTAAACTCCTATAAACATAAATGCAGTCAGCACGAAATCGAGTGCCAGAATCGCCAGCGAAGACGTCACCACGGTGCGCGTCGTAGCACGCGATACGCCTTCGGCGGTAGGCGGCGCATCATAGCCTTCAAACAGCGCAATGGCACTTATCACGCACCCGAATATCAGGCTTTTGAAGACGCCATTCAGGATATCTTCGCGAAAATCTACCGCCGCCTGCATTTGTGACCAGAATGTACCGTCATCCACGCCTAGCAGCACGACGCCGACCAGATAGCCGCCAAACACGCCGACCGCAGAAAAAATCGCCGCCAGCAGTGGCATGGCAATCACCCCGCCCCAGAAACGCGGCGCAATCACCCGCGCCATCGGATCCACCGCCATCATCGACAGCGCGCTGAGCTGCTCGGTAGTTTTCATCAAGCCGACTTCGGTGGTCATCGCGGTACCCGCCCGCCCGGCAAACAGCAACGCCGCCACCACCGGACCAAGTTCGCGTACCAGCGACAACGCCACCAACACGCCCAGCGAATCGGCCGAGCCATAAGTCTGCAAGGTACGATAGCCTTGCAGCCCCAGCACCATGCCGACAAACAGGCCGGACACGATGATGATGAGCATTGACAGCACGCCGGCTGCAAAAATCTCGCGGATCACCAGACCAAAGCGCAGGAGGCTGGTGCCCGAGCGCAGCAGAATCAAGCCAAAAAAGCGCGACGCAAAGCCCAGGCGCTCGATACCGTCAATCACCGGATGACCGATGGCCGCAAAAAACCGCCCAACCGCGCCCATCATGTACGCGCTCCCAAACCGAGGTCGTGCGCATAATCGGCAGCCGGGTAATGGAACGGCACCGGCCCATCTTCCTCACCATGGATGAACTGGTGCACGAACGGCGCGGTGGACGCCAAAATCTCCTCAGGTGTGCCCTCAGCTTCAATTACGCCATTTGATACGAAATACACATAGTCAACAATCTTGAGCGACTCCTGAATGTCGTGCGTCACCACAATCGAGGTCAGTCCCAACGTGTCGGTCATGCGCCGGATCAGATTGCCGATCACACCCAGCGAAATCGGGTCAAGACCGGTAAACGGCTCATCGTACATAATCAACATCGGGTCGAGCGCTACCGCACGCGCCAGCGCCACGCGCCGCGCCATGCCGCCGGACAGTTCAGCAGGCATCATCTGACTGACACCGCGCAGGCCGACCGCCTGCAACTTCATCAGTACCAGATCGTGAATCAGCGCCTCCGGCAGGTCGGTATGCTCGCGCATTTGAAATGCGACATTGTCGAACACTGAAAGATCAGTAAACAAGGCACCAAACTGGAACAACATGCCCATTTTGCGCCGCAGCGCATATAACTCGCGGGTGTTGAGCTGGTCGACGCGCTGTCCGTCTACCCGCACTTCGCCCGCATTGGGGCGCAGTTGTCCGCCGATCAGACGCAGCAGCGTCGTTTTACCGGAACCCGAACCACCCATAATGGCAATCACCTTGCCACGCGGTGCGGTCAGGTTGATGCCGTTCAGGATGGGGCGGTTGCCGTAAGCAAAGGACAGGTCGCGAATTTCGACCAGATTATCGTTGGACACTATGAGCGCTTAAGAAAATAAGGGTTTGATTCTATACCGATTGGCGCGCACGCGACAATCAATAACCCAGCACGTCAACCAGCGTCACCGCCTGCTGCAGCTGGCTTAATCGTGATTCACGGCTCAATACATAGCTCCGCACGCCTTGCGCCGCACGTGCCTGTATCTGCATTGCCAGCTGACGCCAATCGGGTTCATCGGGCAACCATATGATCTGCTCGGACAGGCCTGCCGCATCTGCCAGCATACCCAGACGCGGCGCGAGTATCGCCAGACTAGCGCTATCCTGCACCGACAACGGCAACGCAGGCGCCTGCAACACCAGCCGGAAGCGCGGCAAGGTGTCGTCTACCCACTGCGCCAGCGTGGCTTCATCCTGCTGCGCCCACTCGGCATAATCCAGATAACAGCAGGTGAAGGTGTGGTTGTAATAGCTCAAGCGCCATTCCGGCGGCATCTCGTCCGGGTAGAAATCACCCACCCAGTCGGGGTGATCCCAGCCGTGCGCACCAACGGCGCAGAGGGGGTTTGGTATTAGCGTCATGTTACTGGCATTATATCAGCCCAATCTGCGCACGCCCGGCCATGCAATTCGACCTGTTTTACGAAATCTCCCAGCCCCCTCACCTGCCGCGCAGCGAAGCGCAGGCCTATACCGCTACGCTGGATGAAATTGCGTTGGCCGATCAACTGGGGTTTGGTTGCGCCTGGCTGGTAGAACACCACTTCATGCGTGGTTATTCGCATTCGTCCAAACCGGACCTGGTGCTGGCCGCTGCCAGCCAGCGCACGCGCAATATCCGCCTCGGCCTGAGCGTGGTGCCGCTGCCGTACCACCATCCAGTACACGTGGCAGAGCGCATGGCGACACTGGATATCCTCACGCAAGGTCGGCTGGAAATCGGCATCGGTCGCGGCTTTTCGCCGCAGGAGTACCGAACATTTGGTGCCGACATGACTGACAGCCGTACGCTAACCGCTGAATCGCTGGCGATATTGCAGCAGTCTTTTGAGCGTCGTCCGGTAAGTTTTCACGGCAAGCATTTTCAGCTCGATCAACTGGATATTCTGCCGCACCCGGTACAAACCCCGCCGCCATTGTGGACTGCAGCGGTCAGCCCGGACACTTTCACCTGGGCCGCGCAGCAACAACTCGGCATGCTGGCCGGGCCATTCAAACCGTGGATGATGGTCAGGCACGACATCGCCCATTACCGCGACGCCTGGCACGGTGCGGCAGCACCCCGTACCGGCATGACGGTCGGGATTTTTTGCCTGCCCGACGGCAAGCGCGCGCGCCAGCTGGCCAAGCCCGCACTGGAATGGTTTTATCACGAACTGTTCGCCACCACGCTGCCGGTGCTGGAAAAACTCTACCCGAGTTATGAACACTTCCACGATCTGGGACGGTTTCGCAGCCTGATGAAGCTGGGCATCAACCTGACGCTGCTGGAAACCTTCGGTATGGCGGTAGTGGGCAGCCCGTCTGAATGCATCGAGAAACTGCAGAAATACCGTGAGGCAGGTGTGACCAACCTGCTTTGTGCTGTGGGTGCAGGCGCGCTGGAAACCAGTGTGATCCAGGAATCGATGCAATGTATCGCCGAGGACGTCATGCCCGCGTTCGTCAACTGATGCGCGTATTCATCAGCGGCAGCGCCAGCCATCTGGCACGCGCCTTGTTGCCACGCCTGTTCGACGACCCGGATATCTCGTCCATTATCGGCCTGGACAGTGCACGCGCCCACTTTGCACACACCAAATACCGTCATGTACAAGCCGACTTGCGCAGCGCTGATCTGGCTCCGCTCTTGCATGGTTGCGATGCGCTGGTGCACTTGGCGTTTGTGGTGCTGCGCGGCAAAATACCCGCCAAGACCATGCGTGAAATCAATCTGGACGCCAGCCAGCGCCTGTTCGAGGCAGCCGCGCAGTGCCGCATCCCGCGCCAGATTCATCTCTCCAGTGCAGCGGTGTATGGCAGCGGCGAGCAAGTCAACGAAAACGTGGCTTACCACCCTATTCCGGGATTTCTATATGGTGAACACAAGGCCGCACTCGAACACTGGCTGGATCGCTACCACCCAAACGTGGTGCGGCTACGCCCGCATATCATCCTCGGCCGACACGCCCAGCCGCTGCTGAAAAATCTGCTGCGCCAACCGTTTTATGTGCGCCTGCCCGACCCGCAGCCCTTATTGCAATGCGTACATGAAGAGGACGTCAGCGCCGCCATTCAGCTGGCGCTCAAACGGCCAGCCAGCGGCGCTTACAACCTGGCCGCGCCGGACAGCTTCAATTTTCGCGATGCTATCCGGGCGCGTCAGCGCTGGGCGTTGCCGCTGTCGCCGCGCCTGGCACGTAGCGCACTGGCACTGACTTGGCGCTTAACCGGAATCGGCGGCGAGCCAGGCTGGATGGAAGGCGTGGACCACAGCCTGACGCTGGATTGCGATAAAGCGCAGCGTGAGCTGGGCTGGCAGCCGCAGCACAGCAGCGCGGCGATGCTACAGGCCTAAAGCCTCATTGCCGCCGCCAGAGCGTGCCCTGTGCGCTGTCTTCCAGCACGATGCCCGCCGCCAGCAATACCTGCCGAATGTGGTCGCCTTCGGCAAAGTTTTTCGTTTTGCGCGCGTTGGCGCGATCCACAATCAGCTGCTCAATCATCTCGGGCGTGTAGGCGCTTCCCAGCAGCGCTTGCAGGTGCGTCGCCGGATCGTTTTGCAATAGTCCCAGCACGCCACCCAGCGCTTTCAACAACCCCGCTGTTGCCGCCGAAGCCGACTTATTCACCTCGCCCGCCAGTTCAAACAACACTGCCACCGCTTCTGACGTGTTGAAATCATCGTCCATGGCCGCTTTGAAGCGCTGCGCTGCGCTCTGCGTCCAGTCAATCTCGACCTCGGCTGACGGACAATCACGCAAGGCGGTGTAGAGCCGGGTCAAAGCCTGTTTGGCGTCATCCAGATGCTGATCGGAATAATTCAGCGGGCTGCGATAATGCGCGCGCAGGATGAAAAAGCGCAACGTTTCGGCATCGTATTGCTTGAGTACTTCACGGATGGTGAAAAAATTGCCCAACGACTTCGACATCTTTTCGTTGTCCACGCGCACAAAGCCGTTGTGCATCCAGTAATTCACAAAAGCACACTGGTGCGCGCCTTCGGACTGGGCAATTTCATTTTCGTGATGCGGAAACTGTAAATCCTGTCCGCCGCCGTGCAGGTCGAAATGCTCGCCAAAGTAATGCTCGCCCATTGCAGAGCATTCGATATGCCAGCCTGGTCGCCCCGCACCCCACGGCGATTCCCACGACGGCTCACCTGGCTTGGCGGCTTTCCACAATACGAAATCGAGCGGGTCGCGTTTATGCTGATCCACTTCCACTCGCTCACCGGCGCGCAATTCATCGAGTGATTTGCCCGACAACTTGCCGTAACCGGGAAAAGCATGCACCGCATAATACACATCGCCATTGGCTGCCGCATATGCCAAACCGCGCGCAATCAGCGTTTCGATCATCCGCACCATAGGTGGCACGAAATCAGTGGCGCGCGGCTCATAGGTCGGTGGCAACACGCCCAGCGCAGCGGCATCCTCGTTCATGGCGGCGATAAAACGCGCGGTCAACGCGGCTATGGATTCATTATTTTCTGCGGCACGCTTGATAATCTTGTCGTCGATATCGGTGACATTGCGCACGTATTCAACCTGATAGCCGGACGCACGCAGCCAGCGCGTGACCATGTCGAACACCACCAGCACACGGGCATGGCCAAGGTGACAATAGTCATACACCGTCATGCCGCACACGTACATGCGCACCCGGCCAGGCGTGATGGGAACAAAAGCCTGCTTCTCGCGGCCAAGTGAATTATGGATGATCAGCATGATATAAATCGTGAACGAAAGTGGCGAAGATTTTGAATCGACGGGAGTTCTTGCTAGAATTAGCCTCCCTGAAATCGTGGCTGGTCGAGTATATCATAATGAAACATACCCCCCTTTTCATGCTCTTGTTCGCCCTGTTTGCTGCACCGTCGCTGCCCGCGATGGCGGCATCGGCCTCCGAGGTGCAGGAAATCAATGGTCTGATCAAGCAAGGCCAGTTGCCCAGCGCACTCGACCGCGCCAACGCCGCCATCGCGCAAAACCCGCAGGACGCGCAGGCGCGCTTTCTGAAGGGCTTGATTCTAACCGAACAAAACAAGAGCGCGGAGGCCATCAAAGTGTTTACCGCGCTGACCGACGATTTCCCGGAGTTGCCCGAGCCTTATAATAATCTGGCGGTACTTTACGCCGCACAAGGCCAATATGACAAGGCGCGCAGCGCGCTGGAAATGGCGATCCGCACCCATCCGAGCTATGCCACGGCGCATGAAAATCTGGGCGACATCTATGCCAAAATGGCGTCTGTTGCTTATGACAAGGCATTGCAACTCGATACCCGCAATACCTCCGCACAGACCAAGTTATCGATGATACGCGAGCTGTTCAGTGGCAACCGCAAACCCACGCTGCTCGCCAAAGCCAGCAATAACCAGACTAAATTGCCTGTAAGCAGCAAACCCGCCCTCGCCCTCAAACCCGTGGTTGCGGCAGTTGTGACCCCCGCTGCCAAGCCGGAGCCCACGCCCAAGCCGGTAAAAGAAGCCAGCAAACCGGTTGAAAATCCTGACAACGCTGCGGTGACCGCTGCGGTTGAAGGTTGGGCCACCGCCTGGTCGCGACGCGACGCCGACGCTTATCTGGCAGCCTATTCTGCCAAATTCAAAACGCCCGGTGGTGAATCGCGTACATCCTGGGAATCGAGCCGCCGTGAACGCATCACCGCGCCCAAGAAGATTGTCGTGAAGCTGTCCGATATCCGCATCAAGGAATTAGGCAACAACCGCGCCCAGGCGAGTTTCCATCAGAGCTACCGTTCCGACAAACTGACATCCGGCACACACAAAGTGCTGGAACTGGTGAAATCCGGCAGCGGCTGGCAGATCGTCGAAGAGCGTAACCGCTGAAATTACGCGCGCCCGAACTCGCCATGTCATTCCACCGCATCATGGTCAAACTCCTCACCACCATGTTGCTGGTTGTGCTGTGCGTAGCGACGACCGCGCAAACGCAGGAGCTGCTGGCGATAGCAAACGTGCCGTTTTCGCTGACCGGCAACAGTTCGCGCCCGTTCACGCCGCAGCGTAATCACCCGGAAGCGATGCTGAATCAGGCACTGCTGTCAATCCGCCACGATCATCTCGACCAGGCATTGAAGAGCATCGAGCAACTGGTCAGCCTCTACCCCGATTTTCGTTTGGCACAGCTGGTTCGCGGTGACCTGTTGCTGGCGCGCGCGCAACCTATCCTCACGCTGGGCAACGTCGATGCCGCGCCGTCGCAGCTCGACGGTTTGCGTGCCGAAGCGCGGGTACGCCTGAACAACTTTCTGCACCCCCCCAGCAGCGGGCTGGTGCCGCGCCAGCTGCTGCAACTCGATCCAGGCCAGACCACCGCCGTGATGGTGGATACGTCAAAATCGCGTTTGTATCTGTTCCACAATCAGAATGGCGTGCTCACGCGCCTGGCCGATTATTACGTGACCATCGGCAAAAACGGTACCGACAAAACCCGTGAAGGCGACAAGCGCACACCGCTGGGGGTGTATTACATCACCGGCAAACAAGACGGCAAAAAGCTGGGGCCGCTGTACGGCGATGCCGTCTACCCACTCAGCTATCCCAACGACTGGGATCAAAGGCAGGGACGGCTGGGTCATGGCATATGGCTACATGGCACGTCCAGCACGACCTACAGCCGGGCACCACAAGCCAGCGACGGGTGCGTCGTGCTTACCAACACCGACTTGAGCGAGCTGGGAAAATATCTCACGGCAGGCATTACACCCGTGGTGATTACCAATCATATTGACTGGACCCAGCCGCGCAATGTGGACAGCAGCAAAGACAGACTTCTCAGCGCGCTGGAATCCTGGCGGCACGACAGGGAAAGCCTCGATCCTGCGCCCTACCTTCGCCACTACGCTGAAAATTTCACCACCAATGGCGAAAATCTGAGCGATTGGATTGCCGAAAAACGCCGCGTCAACCTGGATAAAACCCGGGTCAAAATCAAGTTATCGGAAATCAGTGCGCTGGAATATCCCGGCCAGGCCAACATGGCCGTGGTCAATTTTGACCAGGACTATCGCAGCAACAACCTTAACGACCGCAGCCGCAAGCGGCAATACTGGCAGCAAACCCATGGCGAATGGAAAATCGTCATGGAAACCTCGCTTTAACCCACTTTTAACCGGAGCATCAAAATGGTCAAATTACATACCAATCACGGCGTGATTACACTTGAACTGTACGCCGACAAAGCCCCAAAAACCGTGGCAAACTTTCTCGAATACGTGAACGCTGGCAGTTATAACAACACCATTTTTCACCGTGTGATTGATGGCTTCATGGTGCAGGGCGGCGGCTTTGAACCTGGCATGAACCAGAAGCCGACCAATAAACCGGTCGAAAACGAAGCCGCCAATGGCCTCAAAAATGAAATGTACACGGTCGCCATGGCGCGCACCCCGGATCCACACTCGGCCACCATGCAGTTTTTCATCAACGTCGCCAGCAATGGCTTCCTCAACTACACCGCGTCCACCCCGCAGGGCTTTGGCTACTGCGTGTTCGGCAAAGTGGTCGAAGGCCAGGATGTAGTCGACAAGATCAAGAAAGTCAAAACCGGCAACCGCGCCGGCCACCAGGACGTGCCGAGCGAAGACATCATCATCGAGCGCACTGAAGTAGTCTGACACGGATGACGGCACACAGCCTGTTCATCTCGGATCTGCATCTGTGCGACAGCCGACCGGAAATCAGTCGGCTGTTTTTTCATTTTCTCGATACCGAAGCGCGGTGCGCCGATGCGCTGTATATCCTCGGCGATCTGTTTGAATATTGGGTGGGTGATGACGAACTCAGCAGCCCACTCAATGCCCGCGTCGCCAGCGCGTTACATGAGCTGACCAAAACGGGGGTCCACGTGTATCTGATGCACGGCAACCGTGACTTTCTGCTGGCGCAACAATTTACCAGCGCCAGTGGTGCCCGGCTACTGACCGACCCCAGCCTGATTGACCTGCACGGCACGCCCACGCTATTGATGCACGGCGACACCTTGTGCACCGACGACCAGGCCTATCTGCAATTTCGTGCCCAGGTGCACGACCCGGCCTGGCAGGCAGGCTTCCTCACCCAACCACTGGCAGCGCGACAGGCACTGGCGCAACAGCTGCGTAATCAGAGCGAACACGCCAAACAGGAAAAATCGGCGGATATCATGGATGTGAACGCCGATGCCGTCGCACAATGTCTGCGGCAACATGGCTATCCGCGCCTGATTCACGGCCACACCCACCGCCCGGCGCAGCACATGCTGGCGGTTGATGGTCATGACTGTACGCGCTGGGTATTGCAGGACTGGTATCACAGCGGCGGCTATCTACGCTGCGATGCACACGGCTGCGAGGCGTTTACCCTGACCAGCGCAAACGCCTGATCCGCGCCTATTTGCTGCTGGTCAGCGGTAAGGTGACCACTTGGTAATCGGGTGGCAATTGAAACAGCGCCGGATTTTCCGGCAGGGTACGATGCGCCACATAGTGCCGACTGCGCCCATTGGCGTACACCGCTTCCAGCGGCAAACCGTATTGCAGCACGCGGCGGAATGCAAGCACGTGCTGCGCCAGATCGCACTGGTCGCGCACATCGGGCGGCGTGCGTTGCCAGGTATCGGCTTCCACTGCCGCCAAGGTGGCATGGTAGGTGACGAGTGCCGCCACCGTATCCGGCTGTAATTTCGGCGCTGCGGTGATTACCATGCACGGTTTGCCATTCACACCCAGGCTGAATTTGCGCGTATTGCCCGGTAGCTGTGTCACGCTTTCGGTGATTTTCCACGGCACCGGCTTGGCCAGCTTCACCGGACGCGCGTCATAACGGAAAATACGCTGGTCGCCGCGCACCACGTTGTAGACCCTACGTGCGGTTCGATCAAGCAGGATGAAATCCCCCCCATCTTCGCCCGAATCCATCCGCATGAACTGCTGGGTCACCAGAATCCGCGTGGAATAAGGTGCTGCGCCCGGATCCTGATCCTGGTAATCGACCTCGTTCATGCTGGCGGCCTGCGCCACCAGCGGCAGACACAACAGTAGTGCCAGCAGTGTTTTCATAGCGTGTCCTGTCCACGCGCTGGATGACCGAGCGCGTCCAGTCCACGCGCCAGATCATTGCGGATATCGCGCACCGACTCCAGCCCCACCCCCACCCGCAACAGCCCGTCACCAATACCCGCTGCGGCGCGCTGTTCCGCCGTCATGCGGCTATGCGTGGTGGTGGCCGGATGGGTGATGGTGGATTTGGCATCGCCCAGATTGGCGGTGATCGAAATCATGCGCGTCGCATCGACTACCTGCCACGCCGCATCCTTGCCGCCTCGCACGTCAAACGCCACGATGCCGCCGCCGCTGCGTTGCTGGCGCATCGCCAGGTCATGCTGCGCATGCGACGGCAGGCCGGGGTAATACACCCGTTCCACCGCTGGATGTGCTTCGAGCCAGTTTGCCAGCTCCAGCGCGGCCGCCGAGTGCGCGTCCATGCGCAATTTCAGCGTCTCCAGCCCTTTCAGGAACACCCAGGCGTTGAACGCGCTGAGCGTCGGCCCGGCGGTGCGCAAAAAGCCGTATACACCGTCCATCAGCTCGCGCTTGCCCAGCACTGCGCCGCCCAGCACGCGACCTTGCCCATCCAGGTATTTGGTGGCGGAATGAATCACGATATCCGCCCCCAACGCCAGCGGCCGTTGCAGCGCAGGCGAGCAAAAGCAGTTGTCCACCGCCAGCCACGCACCCGACGCTTTGGCCAACGCGGCGAGCGCACCGATGTCACTGACTTCGGTCAGCGGATTGGACGGCGATTCGACAAAAAACAGTTTGGTATTCGGCCGCACCGCGCACTGCCACTCGCTCACATCGGTCGGCGAGACCAGCGTGGTTTCCACACCGAACCGTGCGATGATGTTGTTGAACAGTTGCACGGTGGAACCGAATATCGAACGCGACGCCACGATGTGGTCGCCCGCCGACAGCAAGCCCATCACCATTGCCAATATCGCTGACATGCCGGAAGCGGTTGCCACGCACCGCTCTGCACCTTCCAGCGCGGCGAGACGCTGCTCGAACATGGTTACCGTCGGATTGGTAAAGCGCGCGTAGATATTGCCCGGCTCTTCGCCCTTGAAACGTGCGGAGGCCTGCGCGGCGCTGTCAAAAACGAAACTTGAGGTGAGGAACAACGCCTCGCTGTGTTCGTTGAACTGGCTGCGTTCTATCCCGGCGCGCACGCCCAGGGTTTCAATGTCGTAGTCTGTGTCCATGCTGCCTCCCAAATAAAAAAACCCGTTCAGACGTAAAGCCAGAACGGGTTGTTCCGCTTTAGCTGAATTTATAATGCGCCCGCAAGCTGTTTCAAATCGGCGCGTTGGATAACTATAGCCCTGCCTGTCAGAATGCGTCAAGCATGGCCGGCTGCCAGATTCAGATCCAGTTGCAGGGTATCCATGCCGCCATCTTCCTTTTTGCCCGGATTGCAGCGCAGCGATTCGATGAATGCCAGATATTCCTCAGTGATATCGCCAGTCACATACTCGCCATTGAAACACGATGCGTCGAAGTGCTGTAGCGCCGGATTGAGCTCGCGAATGGCGTCGATCAGGGCGTCGATATCCTGGTAAATCAGCGCATCGGCACC